>JBFLXL010000026.1 GCA_040757205.1 Bacillota bacterium | reverse complement strand
TATGCGTCAGGCACTGGATAGCGCCAAAGCGGTTCGAGATTTTGTTCTACAACTTGCGCCGGAGATGACGCGGGAACAGGAAGAACAGGAGCGGAATGAATCACCATCGCAGGACGGTCCTTCATTATAGCCAAACAAATAATCCTTGATCAGGAAAGTAACCGCCGTTTTTTCCTTCGCAGCCTGATCAGCATCCAGAAACCGCCAGATCAGTGTTTAAGTGCTATCGCCTTTGTGGCCGAATGGCTTGCACCAGAAGCTGCAGCGGCACTTGCCCGTAAAAAGAGTAAACCAACCCGGTCCCCTTTCGGGGAGCAAGAAAGCAGTCTGTTTTACTTGTCAGGAGCAGGCCCGGTCAGGCCTGCATCACATTCAGCCAGGCCTTGATCCCGATGAAAACCACACTAGCTCCCTGAGAGGATGGCCCAAACATGAATTCACTGCGTTTGCTACACTTGGCCGACGTTCACTTGGATACGCCGTTCTACGGTAAAGATGAACAATGGCGCACCCGCCTGCGCAAGGCGGTACGTGCCGCCTTCGCTCGGGGTATCGACTTAGCAATTGAGCGAGGCGCCCACGCTGTGTTAGTGGCCGGTGATTTATTCGATAATGACTTACTAACCTTCGCTACGGAGCAGTTCCTGCTGGAACAAGTAAGGCGACTTCAGGATGCGGGGGTTTGTTTCTTTTATGCTACCGGAAACCATGACCCTGGTCGTAGCAACTACCGGGCACACAATCTGGACTGGCCGGATAATGCTCACATCTTCCGCAAAGGTCAGGCTGAGGATGTACCCGTAAAAGACGCTTCGGGGGAGACCGTGGGTTGGATTACGGGTGCCGGCCATGTTACTCAACGTGAGGACCGTAACCTGGCTGCCGGCTTTGGGCGGGCCAAGGGAGAGCTCCCACACGTAGCGCTTCTGCACACCCAGGTGTTGTCCGCCAAGGGTGCGGAAAACCACGGCCGTTACGCTCCCACCACGGTTGAGGATCTGGCGGATGGCGGCTTTGATTACTGGGCGTTGGGACATATCCATCTTGTACAGCAAGTAGTGCCGGAGGTTTCGGCCTGGTATGCGGGTAACGTACAAGGGCGGAATCCCCGGGAGACCGGTTTAAGGGGCGGTCTTTGGGTGGAAGTGCGGAAGGGAGTGCCGGTACAGCCGGAGTTTGTTCCTCTCGGCGAACTGGTGTGGCAGACGGTAGAAGCTCGTTGTCCGCCGGAAGCACTCACTTTGCGTGAACTGGTTCAGGATTTGGCAGGACAGGTTACAGATGCTTTGGTGGTAAGCCCTATTCCCAGGGAGTTTGAACCCGAGCATCTGGTGAGGGTTGTGTTGACCGGGCGTTCACCGCTCGCTGGGCAATTGCGGCGGAATCCGGATGAACTAACGGTCTTAGCAGAAGACCTGCAACAGACTGTGGGAGTGCCATGGGTGGAGGTACGGCTTGGCTCCCTGACTCGCCCGCTGGATCTGGCATCGCTCCGGCAGGGACCAAGTGTGCTGGCAGTTGCCTTGGAGTTAATGGATGAAGCACAAGAAGATGGGGAACTTCTTCGAGGACTAGCTCCCGAAAATATATCTATGGATGTGCCACCGGAAGTGCGCATTGCATATTTGCGTGAACTTCTTCAAGGTCTCGATGCCGAACTGGCCGAGCGTTTGATGCCGGAGGAAGAGAGATGAGAATAAGTACTATTCGGATCAGGCGTTATGGGTCGGTACGGGATTGGGGTCCGGTGGACCTGTCCCCCGGGGTATGTGTGGTGTACGGCCCCAACGAGACGGGGAAGTCCACCCTGTTCAATCTCCTGACAAGCATGCTATACGGTTTCTCACCGGCTTCGAAGGATAAGCATCCGTATACGTCTTGGGATGACGATTTATCTCCGGACTTCGAAGCAGAATTGGTGTTGCGGGACGGACAGATAGTGAAGGTAAGCCGACGGCTTCCGAGCACACCACGTGGAACGCTGGTGCGAGGGGATGCTGTGGAAGATATTGCCAACCGGCCCCTACCCTTCGTACAGCACGTAAATCGTGATCTGTACCAGGCGCTGTATGCCCTGACGGCCTACAACTTTCACAATCTAAAGGAGGACCAACAAGCGGAGATTCAGGACCGGCTGCTTAGTGGGTTCGCCACAACCCGTTTCCGGTCAGTATCTAAAGTGCTCCAGGAGCTGGAAAGGGATGCTAATC
>JBFLXL010000025.1 GCA_040757205.1 Bacillota bacterium | reverse complement strand
GCAAGGACCCGCTCCATGATGTCCAGTCTCCTGGCTTCCTTGGGTTTCAAGAAAACGTCTCCCTTCTTCATGAGTGACATTTTCTCAGACCGCTTACGGGGTGACAATATCACAGGCCAACAACAAAAATTTCACAGGAGCCTTGACAGACCAGCCAAACACCGGTAACCTATACTAAGAATGGTGCATGTGAAAGCGTTCACTGGCGGGAGGTGGCTGGAAATGGGTGAGCTGATTTACCTCTTTCCGGTTCGTGGTCCGCAGAAGGCCCGGCCGTCGCTCTGTTTAAACTACCGGCCGCTGGGATACGAACAGAAGAGTTGGATATACGGGGTCTCCCCCGCAGTATGCGGCGGCTGTGCCGACTATTTGCCCGACCAGGGCCGGTGCGGCAAGCTCCCGTTCCGCAAGGAATGCGTTTGTCCCGGCTGCGGCGGATTCAGCATGGATCGTCCAGGAGCGGCTTGTGAGGAGTGCGGCCGGAACCTGACGGCGATTGCCGCGCCGAGTGATTGGTGAGTCCTAAGTCGTAGGCCAGACCCCCCTCATCATATACTGACGGCCGGGTTCGAGCAGACCGGCCCCTAGGTAGCCGGGATTTAATCCCGGTTTTCTTTCTCCTCCGGGGGTGACCCGGGTCTGGCCGCCGGGACGGCAAGCAGGTGGCGCCATCCCGGTGGGTCGCCCCCGGGGGCCAGCTTGCTCCGGCGGTAGCCGTACAGGAAGTAGACCAGGAGGCCCACGGTCATCCAGGCGGCGAACCGGCCCCAGGCCGGGGACGGCAGGTTTGCGACCAGGTAAGTCGAAGCCGCGATCGCCAGGAGCGGGGTCCACGGAAACCCGGGTGCTTTGAAGGTGCGCGGCAGGTCCGGCCTGGTCCGCCGGAGCACCAGCACCCCGGCGGAGGTGATGACAAAGACGGCGAGAGTACCCATGTTCGCAACCTGCGCGAGGACCTGAATCGGCAGCAGGCCCGCGGCGAATGTTACGGCGGCCCCGACCGTCAACACACTGACGTAGGGGGTCCGAAAGCGGGTGTGGACCCGGGAGAACACTTCCGGGATCAGTCCGTCCCGGGACATCGCGAAGAGAATCCGGCTCTGGGCGTAGACCGTGACCAGAAGCACGCTCGCAATACCAGCCATGGCGCCGGCCGCCACCACCGAGCCGGCCACCGGTATGCCCGCACGCAGCAGGGCGGTGGCCATGGGCGAAGCGGTGTCCAACCGGGTGTAGGGCATGAGTCCGGTGAGCACGACCGTTACGGCGATGTAGAGGACGGTGGCGATGATGAGTGAGCCGATGATCCCCAATGGCAGATCCCGCTGCGGTCTTCTGGTTTCCTCGGCCGCGGTGGCGACGGCATCGAAACCGATGTACGCGAAGAAGACAATCGCCGCCCCCTGCACTATTCCCAGGGGGCCGAACGGCAGGAAGGGACTCCAGTTGGCCGGATCGATAAACCAGGCGCCAACGGCGATGAAAAGGACAATGACCGCCACCTTGATGAGCACCGCGGCCTTGATCAGTGTCTTGGTCTGCTGGGTTCCGCGGACGGTCAGCAGGGTGACCAGCAGGGCGACGGCCACCGCCGGGAGGTTGGCAACGCCGCCGGCCGCGGGGGGATTTACCAGGACGGCCGGCAAAACCACGTTCACCGAGCGCAAAAACTCGACCACGTAGGCGCTCCACCCGATGGCCACGGCGCCGCCGGCGACCAGGTACCCCAGGGTCAGGCTCCAGCCTACGATCCAGGCGACGAACTCGCCCAGGACGGCGTAGGTGTACGTGTACGCGCTTCCGGCCACCGGAATGGTCGAGGCCAGTTCGGCGTAAACCAGGGCCGCCAGCCCGGCGGCGGCACCGGCGAGGATGAAGGAGAGGATCAGGCCGGGACCGGCGAACTGGGAAGCGGCCACACCGGTCATGACGAATATGCCGGTCCCGATGATCGCCCCGACACCGAGCGCCACCAGGTCGACCGGCCCGAGGTTCTTTCGGAGGCCGCTTTTCTCTTTTTCCGCAAACAGAGCGGCCAGCGGTATGGTCCGCCAGAGGCTCCAGTCTTGTGACATTCGGTGATTCCTCACCGCTTATTATGAACGAACTCCGGACCGGATATCCGGAGCCGGAGGCGCACCGCATAAGGCCCGTCCAGCCTATCAATACTAAACCCGCGGTGTCGCGGTGTTTTTGCCAAGGAAGGCCGAGGCAGGAAAATCTTGACTGATTATCGAATCTTCCCGGATAGAGGTGGAGGCAATGAGAATTAAATGGCTGGGACACGCCGTAAATGGCTTCGAACAGGTGGCACACCGTGAATTCTTCGAGGCGACCGCCGAATCCGGTCTGGGCGAAGAACCAGTGGTGGTACTGACCTTCGCCGGGGAGAGGGTGCGCACATGAGGGCCCGGGTCGGTGACCTGACCAGGTTTGAGGCGGACGTACTGGTCAACGCGGCCAACGGGCTGGGCGTGATGGGCGGCGGGGTGGCCGGCGCGCTGAGGCGCCGCGGCGGGGTGGAGATCGAGGATGAAGCGGTGCGGGTCTGCCGGGAAACAACGCCGCAGACCGGACAGGTATACGTGACCGGGGCCGGCGGGCTGCCGGCCCGGTTCATCTACCACGCGGTGACGATGCTGCACCCGGCCCAGCGGTCCTCGCCGGAAATCGTGGAACAATGCCTCTACTCCGTTTTGCTCAAGGCCCGTGAGCAGGGTGTCCGTTTCATCGGCCTTCCCGCCCTGGGAACGGGGGTCGGACGGGTGCCGAAAATCGAGGTGGCCGCGAAATACCTCTCGGCGCTGGCCCCGGTCGACGACCTGGACATCACTGTTTTAGACATCGACCGGGAGTTCATCAAGCTGGTCAACCACGGCCTGCAAGCGGCCCGGACCCGGTATTAGGCCGGGGCCGGCCGCCAGAGCTTGCAAAACGTGCAGACCGGGGCGGTGGTCGGCATTCGGCACACGGCGCAGGGCCCCAGAGCCGGTGCGGCCTGCCCGCCGGTCTGGAAAACCGGGACCGTCTTTACGTACCCCTCGTAGAAGGAGCGCCTCGTCCCGGGCGACTGGTGTTCCACCGCCGTCAGGAGTTCTTTGTAGCGCTTGAACTTGGCCTCCCTGGAGTACGGGCAGACGGTGGTCACCACCCGGATGCCCCGCAATGAGGCGTAGGCTGTGATTTCCCTCTCCGAAAGCAGGGCCAGCGGCTTGATCTTGCGGCAAAAACCTCCTTCCGGAGGCAGGGTCGGCAGCCCCTTGGCCAGGTAGCGCCGGTCCCAGCGCATAAGGTTCGCAAACAGGGCCGCGGATAAGTCGTCCAGGTTGTGGCCGGTCGATAGGGCCGCCACACCCTGCTCGACGGCACGGGCGTTCATCACGTGGCGCTTGGTCATCCCGCAAATAGAACAAAAACGGTCAAACCGCCGGCCGACGTCCTTGATGCTCCGGCCGAAGCGCTCGCTTAAACTGTAGATTTCCAGGGGCAGCCCGCGGCCGGTGAAGAATTCCCGGCAGACGGCGGAGGACTCGCTGGAAAAGCCGTTGTCGCCGATTCCCAAGTCGACGTGCAGGCCCTGGACGGCGTAGCCCAGGCGGTCGAGGACGTCCACGACCGTCAGGGAGTCCTTGCCGCCGGACACGGCGACCAGAACCCGGTCGCCCGGCTGCAGCATCTGGTAGCGGCGGATCGTTTTCTCGACCTGACGCAGGAAGAACTGGTCCAGGTGCTCGGCACAGAAGTTGGCGTTGTGGGCTGGGAACCCGGCCAGGGCCGGTCCGCGGCAGACTTTGCATTTCATCCGCTCCACCTCCAGGGTGTACGTCGCTTGGATTATAACCCCGAGCGGAAGGAGCGGTCAATCCTGGTGCGGATTCGGTTTATTAAGGTGAGGTGAGGAGGGTTTCCTATGGCCCAGATCAGGGCGGAAGTGACCATCACCGGGAAAGTGCAGGGTGTATACTTCCGGGTGGCCATGCTGGAAGAGGCCCAAAAGCATGGGGTGACCGGGTGGGTGCGTAACACCTCCGACGGCGCCGTGGAGGGAGTCTTGGAAGGGAGCCGTTCTGCGGTGCAGGAGGTTCTCGACTGGTGCCGCCAGGGTCCGCCGGGGGCGGTAGTGAAACGGGTGGAGATCGAATGGCAGCCTCCGTCCGGCGAGTATTCCGGCTTTGGGATCCGTGAAACGGTATGGAAGTGAAGCAAAGACGGTACTACCCCTTCAGCCGGTTCTTGAAGGAACGGTTTGGAACGCGGGTGTGCAAGATCCCGCTGGATGCCGGCTTCACCTGTCCCAACCGGGATGGAACCGTCGGTCTTGACGGGTGTAGTTTCTGTCATAATCCCAGCTTCGGCCCTTTCGCGGATCAGGCCCTTTCTCTCGAGGAGCAGTCGGCGGCGGCCATCGCCCGCCTGCGCCGCCGCCACCCGGGGCCGCTCGGATTTCTCGCTTATCTGCAGGGCTATACGGGAACCTACGGGACCCTCGAGCGGCTGAAGGCGGTGTACGATGCCGCCGTGGCCCATCCGGACGTGGTCGGACTGGCCATCGGCACCCGGCCGGACTGTGTGCCGGACCCGGTGCTGGATTTGGTCGAGTCGTTCGCCGTGCGCCGCCACGTTTGGTTGGAGTACGGCCTGCAGTCGATTCACGACCGCACCCTCGAACGGATCAACCGGGGGCACACCGCCGGGCAATTCCTGGATGCGGTCGCCCGGACCCGGGGACGGGGCATCTTTATCTGCGCACACGTCATCCTCGGCCTGCCCGGCGAAACACCCGCCGACGCGGTGGAAACCGCACGCGCCCTCACGCGTGCCGGCGTGGACGGAGTGAAGTTGCACCACCTTCAGGTGATCCGGGGCACGCCGCTCGAAGCCGAGTGGCGCGCCGGACGGGTGGCGGTGCTTTCACCGGCGGAGTATGCGTGCTGGGCCGCCGATTTTCTGGAGCACCTGGATGCGGGCCTCACCATTCACCGCTTGGTGGGCGAGGTACTGCACGGAGAACTCTTGGCGGCGCCGCGGTGGAACGTCGACAAGACCGGGGTGCTGGACGCGGTCGACCGGGAATTGGAGCGCAGGGGCACCGTGCAAGGTTCCCGCGCCGCCTCCGGATAGCCGTTGATCTCGATGGGAGATCATTATCCGGCCGGGCACGCTTTGTGCGGGAAACGAAAGCGTAAAGGCAAGGGGGGGCACTCAAGTTGCTGAAGGTCACCGAAGGAAAATTTAACTGTCAACGGCCAGTGAAAATGTCACCTTAGAACACGCTAATTTGGCCTGAGAAAATGTCACCCCTTAAGATCGTTAAAGTGGCCTGAGAAAATGTCACCCCCTGAAACCGTGCTCCAAGTATACA
>JBFLXL010000024.1 GCA_040757205.1 Bacillota bacterium | reverse complement strand
TGTATACTTGGAGCACGGTTTCAGGGGGTGACATTTTCTCAGGCCACTTTAACGATCTTAAGGGGTGACATTTTCTCAGGCCAAATTAGCGTGTTCTAAGGTGACATTTTCACTGGCCGTTGACACAACCGGATTACCCATTGCTCCTGGGCCGGAATCCAACCTGCGGCGAAATCACAGTGGCGATGCGCGTCCCGCCGTCCCAATGGACTTTGGCCCCCACCGACTCGGCCGTGAACCGCGCCGGGACCATGGTGCGGCCGTCCTTGATAACCGGGCTGGTGTCCAGGGTCACCGCAGTGCCGTCAAACACGGCGGTCGTGCTGCCGACGGTGAACACGCTTTTCTTCCCGGCCCTGGTGATGGTGATCGTCTTGCTCCTCGTTTCATAGTCCACCTGCGCACCCAGAGCTTCCACGATCGCCCGCAGGGGCGCCATCACCCGGTTGTTGGCGTCGATGTACGGAGCGACGTCAGAAACTACCGCGCGGCCGTCGACCAGCACCAGCACCGCCCCCGGCTTGAACGGACGGCCCGGCTCGTAACCGTAGATGAGGTACTTTTCCCGCTCCGCCTTGAACCGGTTCAGCGCCGGCGCGTACCGGGCCTCGATCTCGCCCGGGGAAAGCCCCTCTTCCAGGTACTGCCCCATTTTGTCCGTGCCCATGATTTTGTCGAACATCACGATGTTGTTCGGAGTGCTCTTGGGCACCTTGAAACCGCTCAGGGAACGGGCGTAGGCCAGGGCGTAGATTCCGCTCCGGGCCGGGTTGAAGGTGCGGTAGTTGACGATGTTCAGGCGCACGCCCCCGGCGTCGCCCCGGGTCTCGGGCACGAACACCACGCCGGGCAGCCCGGCCCGGTTCAGCAGGTCGGCGAATTTCCGGGCGTCAACCCCCTTACCGCCGATCCACCGGAACTTGTCGGCCTGAAAGATGCCGGTCCCTTCGCCCAGACCGGTGGCGCCGTACCCGAACACCGCTTCCAGGTCCGGGATGTTCGGCGAAGTCTGCACCCATTTGAGCCCCGTGTCCTGGAAGATCATCGTGCGAGCGTACCCGGCCATGGGCACCACCGTCAAGTCGGCTCCGATCTTGCGGTTGTAAAACCGGGCCAGCTCGCCCGCGGTCATGCCGTGGGACATGGGCAGGTTGTCCACCCCGACGAAGGAAACGAACCGGTCCTCCAGCACCGGCCCCTCCACGATCACCCCGCCGAGCGGGTTGGGCCGGTCCAGCACGACCACCGGCACCTTGTGCTTGGCGGCCGCGACCATGCAGTAGTTCAGGGTCGACATGTAGGTGTAGGACCGGGCGCCGATGTCCTGCACGTCAAACAGGAGCACGTCCACGCCGCGCAGCATTTCCGCCGTCGGCATCCGCGTCGCTCCGTAGAGACTGTACACCGGGATCTTCAGCGCCGGGTGCACGTAGGACTCCACATATTCCCCGGCCTTGGCCTTCCCGTCGATCCCGTGCTCCGGGCCGTAGAGCGCCGTCAGCCGGACCGTCTTGTCTTTCGCCAGGACGTCGATGGTGCTCTCGCCGCGGCTGTTCACCCCGCTCTGGTTGGTGACCAGCCCCACCCTCTTCCCGGCGATCAGGTGGTGGTATTCTTCCATCAGCCGCTCGTTGCCGAGCTTGAAAGCGGCCGCCTCCGCCCCGGGCCGGGGGTCCGCCTGAAACAGCGGCACAAACGCCGCCAGCAACAACACCAGGACTAACCTGCGCATAAATGCCGGCCTCTCTCCGTGGGATTCTTACTTAATTAGACGCACGGGCGCCGCATGAAGTTTCAAAAGTACGCCGGATTTCGTCTCCGAAGAGGCCCGTTCCCGCCGCAGCCCACCTGGGAAGAAGAGGGTTGCGCCGCGGCCGTCACGGAAGGGCACCCCTTCCACGAATGACCGTGCCGGGCGCAAGGCCGCGGTGATGCGGACATACGCCGACTAATAACCTGACCAGGGTTGCAGGCGCCCACGCCGCATGAGGTACAATAAGGCATATCCTGATCAAAAACCGAGAGCGCCCTCTCGTTCCGGAGTGATCACCTTGAGGCTGAAGGATAGACTCCGCCTCCAAATCAGTTCGGCGACCCAGAAATGGTTGAACACCAGGATCCCGCCCCGCGGCGGCCGCCGTTTCGACCGGAACCGGGTCGAACAAGCAGCGGCCGGCGCGGCGGTCCTGGTGAACCGCCACGGCCGGATCACGGCCGGCCCCTTCAGCCGGGGCGTCTTCCGGGTCGGGCTGGAAAGCGCGTACGGCGAGGAATCCTGGATCGGGCACCGGCCCTGGGCGGTCGACCCGGCGCGGCAAGATGCGGACGGCTGGGATTTCACCATCGAGGACGGTGCCGCTCTGGAATTTACCAGCCTGTTGACCGAGGGGTTGGAAGCCCGTATCCGGCTCAGCGTTGCCGAAGGGACTTTGTCAACCTGGATCGGATCCGAGCTCTTCATTGCCGAAGCGCTTCCCCCGCAAACAACCAGACGGTGGCTTCTCGTCAACCAGCGCCTGCCGCGGGCGGGCGCGGTGAGAGTGTTCGGCCTGGGGGAAAACACGCCCCCCATGGACAAAGCCGGCCGAAAAGTCGTGATGTGGAACACGGATAATTCCGATTACCAAATCGGGGACAACCCGCTCTACAAGTCCCTGCCCGTGGCGTTGTTCCAGTACGCGGGCGGGCCGGCCTTCGGGCTAGTCTTCGAGAGCCCGGCCTACGCGCGGTTCGGTTTCTCCGCCGGTGGCAAAGGAATGCGCTACGCCGTCCGGGACACCGAATTGAACTATTTCATCTTGTTGGGACCGACCCTCCCGGAGGTCATGGCCCAACTGGCGTCACTGACCGGCACCCCGGCCCCCCTGCCCAAGTGGGCCCTGGGGTACCAGCAAAGCCGCTGGAGCTATGCGCCTTCCGGCCGCGTGCGGGAGATCGCCGCCGGTTTCCGGAACCGGGACCTCCCCTGCGACGTGCTCCACCTGGACATCGCCTACATGGACCGGTACAAGTGCTTCACCTGGGGGCCGGGCTTCGAGGACCACCAGGACCTGGTCCGGGAGTTGCACGGCCGGGGCTTCAAGGTGGTGACCATCCTCGACCCCGGCATCAAGGTCGAGCCGGGGTACCACGCCTACGACACCGGTGTCCGCCGGGGGGCCTTCGTCACCGGCAAAAAGGGGGAAAACCTCTCCCGGCGGGTCTGGCCCGGACCCTGTCACTTTCCCGATTTTCTCGACCCCGCGGTCCGGGAATGGTGGGGGGAACTGGTGAAGGAGTTCGTGGAGTCCTCCGGAGTGGACGGCATCTGGTGCGACATGAACGAGCCTTCCACCTTCGACCTCCGGCGCACGCTGCCACCGGGGGCGAGGCACAGAGCGGCGGGGGCGGTGACCCTTCCCCACGAGCGGGTGCACAACGCATACGGCCTGCTGATGTCCAAGGCTACGCACGACGGCCTTTCAAAGTCGACCTGTCTCCCCTACGTCATCACGCGGGCGACCTACCTGGGGGGACAGAAATACGCCGCCACCTGGACGGGTGACAACGCCGCCACCTGGGAACACCTGCGGGCGAGCATTCCCATGCTTCTGAACCTCGGGCTTTCCGGCCAGCCGGTCACGGGGCCGGACATCGGGGGATTCAGGGGCACGCCGTCCCCCGAGCTTTACGAACGGTGGATCCTGCAGGGCGCCCTGTACCCGTACTGCCGGACCCACACCTGCCAGGACACCGGGGACCAGGAACCGTGGTCGTTCGGGCCGCGGGTGGAAGCCGCCGCGCGCCGGGCCGTCAAGCTGCGCTACCGGCTCATCCCCTATCTTTACTCACTCCTGTTCGAAGCGTTCCGGACCGGCCAGCCGGTCATGCGGCCGATCTTCTACGAGGCACCGTCGGCCGGGACGCTGAGACCGGAGTATTACGAAACCGAGTTCCTGCTGGGACCCTACCTGCTCGCCGCCCCGCTGACGGACCCGGCGCCGGCCCGGACCTGCCACCTTCCGCCCGGGAAATGGTACTCGTGGTGGTCACGCCGGGAGCGCGCCGGGGGACAGGACTACGAGACGGACCCCGCCGAAGACACCGACCTGCCCCTTTTTATCCGGGAGAACGCGGTCGTGCCGCTGTACCCGGAACCGCCGTCGTTCATCCCGGACCAATCGCTCGACGGCCTCGAGATCGTCATCACCGTGGCTGACCGGGCGGAAGGGCTGGTGGTGGAGTATTTCGACCGGGAGGCGCTGCTGGCTTTTCCGGTGCGGGCGACGGCCGGAAAAGGGTACATCGAGGTGGAGGCCGGCCTGACCAGGGAGGGTGCCGTTCCACAGGCCTACCGTCCCCCGGAAACGCTGCGTCTATTGATCAACCGCCGGGTAAGCCGCCTGGAGCTTTTCTCGCCCCATGCGGCGCACTCCCTGGCCCCCGACCCGGCCAACAGCGCCTGGACCAGAGTCACGGTCACCGGCCCCTCCTTTCCCCTGCGGGGCCGCCTGACCTGCGACTGAGGCCGGAGGTCCGCCTGCCGGCCCTCGGCCCCTGGGGGACTTCGCTGTGGCGTGCTTCAACAGGATCAGTTGTTTGACGTTCCCGGCAACCATAGCACCAGGCGGATGCTAACCGTGGTGCTTGGCCGCTATTTCCGGGACGACGACATCGCACCGCACACCGGGTTTCAGACCGAAGAGCCTTTCGAATTGGTCCGGCTTTAGGAAGCGGAGGGACTGTTCCAGCGCCTTGTAAATCAGGTTGTTCACTTCAAGCGCGTAACGCCGGCCGTCAATGGACCGGTCGCGCAGGACTTGGTCCAGCGCTTCCTTTTGGGCCAGCAGCTCCTTCTGAATACCTAAAACTTTCTCGACCAGCGTCCCGCCGGCGCCGGGAAGCCGGAAACCGATCAGCAGCTCCGTTTCGAGGGCCAGTGTCTCCAGAGGCCCCCGTTCCACCGTCTGCAGGTGCAGACCGATCAGCTTTTCCATGTACTCTTTTTCTTCTTTGCCGAACGCCGGGTTGGACGCCGCGATGTCCGCGGGCGACCCTGAACATCGGGCGATCCGCTCCCGCCACTCACGCTCCGCCGTTTTGGTCGGGGTGCCGTACACGCCCCACACCAACGCCGACAGGGCGTGCCCCCCGGCCTTGGACACCGTGACCCCCGCCGGCCACAGGATCCTGTTCGCCGTCTGGTGACAAGCCCCCGTCAGCCCGTATTCGATTCCCGCTTCCGAATCCGGTTCGGATATGCAGTCCGCCACTCCGGCGTCCCCCGGGCCGCTGCAGATCTCCCTGCCGTCCTCGGCACCGCCCCAGCAGGGCCAAGCGTGGCCTTTGCTGCTGGTGACGTAGGCGTGGTCCAGAAACGGCGCCATATATGAAGCCCAGCCGTAGAGCTTCGTCATCGGTGGTCCTCCTCCTTAATGCCGGATTTCACTGAAAGAGCACCCTTGGAAGTGGTGTTCGCCTACGACTCCTTCAGCTGAATCAAGCCGGTGTTTATTCGGTGTCTTATTGTATTATTGTATATAAATGGCGCCGACGGCGTTCCAAGGGCTAAAGGGAAACGCTCGTACAGGTATGGGCCGATAAAACAAAAAAGAGCGTTCCCGCCCAATGCGCGAGAGCGCCCCGATCTGCCTGATTATTAAGTGGCGGAGAGAGTGGGATTCGAACCCACGAGGCAGCATTTCGGCCGCCTACTCGATTTCGAGTCGAGCGCCTTCAACCGGACTCAGCCATCTCTCCGCGTTGTTTAACGAATATTAATTGTGTTGTCTTTCGACAGCCGTTTAACATCGGCTAACGGCGCAACTCCCGGAAGAACCTTTGGACAATCTCTCGGCACTCGGCCTCCAGCACCCCGGGGATGACCTCCACCTGGTGGTTGAACCGCGGCTCCCGCAGTAATTCGACCACCGAGCCGGCCGCGCCGGCCTTGGGATCGTCCGTCCCGTAGACCACCCGCTTCACCCGGAACTGCACCAGGGCCCCCGCGCACATCGGGCAAGGTTCCATCGTGACATACACCGTGGCCTCGCTCAGGCGCCAGTCGCCGGCGGCCCGCGCCGCCTGCCGCAGCGCCAGGAGTTCGGCGTGCGCCGAGGCGTCGTTGTCCGCCTCGCGCCGGTTGTGCCCGCGCCCGATGATTGTCCCGTCCCGCACCACCACGGCGCCGACCGGAACCTCTCCTTCAGCGTAGGCCTTTTCGGCTTCCCGCAGCGCTTCGCGCATATACCCGGCGTGCACCGCCAGGTCCGGAACGTGGTTCACCCGCTGATCAAACCCGCCTTGTCGCCGGAAAGCGCCCCCGCGCCGTCCCGGCCTATGACTTCCGACTTCCGACTTCCGGCCTCCGACCCTGCAATCACCCCGGGAATACGGCTTGCCGTATTCCTACCACCGGTTCCCACCTCTCACTTCCGGCCTCTCACTTCCAAAATGGTGCGCCCGGAGGGACTCGAACCCCCGGCACGCGGTTTAGGAAACCGCTGCTCTTTCCTCCTGAGCTACGGGCGCATATTGGTGGACCCACTAACGTGGGTACCCCGTCGTTGGTCGTCAGCCGTCGGTGGCCGGCAAGAGAAACGATCCACATATTTGACCGGGTCTTCTTCATCGCTCGTCAGGCAAGAACCCGATTCGGCCTATATAAACCAGAGGAATGCAGCTTCTGCATTCCTTCCGCCGTTTCCACCTCTCACTTCCGGCTTCTCACTTCCGGCCTCTCACTTCCAAAATGGTGCGCCCGGAGGGACTCGAACCCCCAACCTACAGATCCGTAGTCTGACGCTCTATCCGTTGAGCTACGGGCGCACATATTAGTCGTCGGTCGTTGACCACCATTATATGGCGGAGAGAGAGGGATTTGAACCCTCGAGACAGGCATTCACCCATCTACTCGCTTAGCAGGCGAGCGCCTTCAGCCTACTCGGCCATCTCTCCGCGTCTTTAGGCCGGTCCTCAGTCGCCGGTTGCCTAACGTTCCACCAGACCGACCACCGGCGCCGGCCCGGCTGTTACCCGGCGGCCGCCGCATCCGGCTCGCACCGGTCCGATTCCCAACCCGGTCCGACAATGGCGGAGGGGGTGGGATTCGAACCCACGGAACCCGTCTCGGGTTCAACGGTTTTCAAGACCGCCTCCTTAAACCGCTCGGACACCCCTCCGGGCTGCCTCACAGGCAAGTAAAACTATAGCACACCACCCCGTTAGTGTCAATGAAGCGAGGCGGTGAGTGTTGTTGGCCTGTGATATTGTCACCCCGTAAGCGGTCTGAGAAAATGTCACTCATGAAGAAGGGAGACGTTTTCTTGAAACCCAAGGAAGCCAGGAGACTGGACATCATGGAGTGGGTCCTTGCC
>JBFLXL010000023.1 GCA_040757205.1 Bacillota bacterium | reverse complement strand
TTCGTCCCCAGTTGCTTATTCCGGTTAACATCCAAAAGTGGCCGGTTAAAACCAGAATAGGTGGCCGGTTTGCTCCGGAATAGGTGGCCGGGAAAAATCGGAATGGGTGGCCGGATTACTCCGGAATGGGTGGCCGGATTACTCCGGAATACGCACTTTGGATCATTCTCAGTACCGACTTGCGTTTGGCACTTCCACATCACTTCCAGTGCCAGGGTCCACATCTATTGCATCTCAATCATCGAAGTGCTCTCTTGATGATACCCTTTCAGCTTCACGCTCGTAAGTTTCCGCGAGTTCTCTGAGCGTGACGGCCAGACGGTGATATCCGGCACCCTCGACAGCTTCGGCCTGCTCCCGATATTTGGCCGCAAGTTCCCTTTCTGGTTTTCCTGTTGGGTCAACCCAGTGTGTACCCCGTGAGTTATATAGCTGTGTCCGAAAACCGTTGCGCATGTCGTTAGCGTCTTTAGCGCTTAGAAGTACTGCCGCAGCATGATGAATCCACAGTCCATCACTAGCTGGCGGTACGTATGTAAGCACGTGGCCTAGGATGATTGAAGCAACCTCTAGGTGACCCGATTCTTTGCACTCTTTTTTCATTGCATCCACCCAGGCAGATAAGACAGCGCCATCATACGTCCCATCCTCCTGCAAACCGGGCGGGGTTCGCCATTCGCTCAACAAACGGTAGGCGTTGGCTGCAACATTTTTTCTTCCCTCGGTTGGCTCCTCTTTCGAGGGGTCTTCTTTCTTTGACCGGAACACCAGTCGTATTACCTCGCAGAAGAATCCCGGGTCAGTTGCCAAGCTGCGCTCCAGAAACTTGGGAAAAGCGGCGTTGTGTCGATCCAGTAACGGCAGATATGCCCACTCCACCTGTACCAGGTCCTTAGGATCCGTGCTTGGGTCGTCTTGAAGGGCTTTAATGATGTCAACAATCCCGTGGGTATCAACGGCGTGTCGGCTCTCCGCTGATTCAAGTGCAGCCAGCAGAACTCGAACAGCCCTTTGCGTATCTAATGGCTGTTTGGCGTGTAACATTCTGTCAAGACACCGAAGTGCGGCGAATGGTCTCCCGTACTCAACAAGTCGATCAATCGCGAGTTCTAAACCTTTGTCGGTCTCATAAGGATTCGCATTGGTCTCAGCCCAATAGGCGGATTCGTCTTCGCCAAGAGCCTGCTTTACGCGTTCCCACGTATCCGGCGCGAACGGTAAGTAGGAGAAGAAGTGCCCTATCTGTGCAGCGCTCCATTGCTGAGTATCGATATTGTCAATCCATTCCCAACCCCGACTACGAAACCTACTCCAAACAAAACCACCCGCAAATTGTGCTATTGGCTTTTGGTGGGACTCGAGCAATTTCGGCAAAACCGTGCTATCAGTTTCCGGGCTTGCTATAACTCCGAAGGCAATACCAACGCGCCATGGAGACTGAACAGCTTCTGCAAAGGCAATCACGGCCTCGACTCCTTCATTTGCAACGATCTCTTCTAGGGCAGTTTCCCGAAGCTTTTCAAGCTGTTTGCGCTGTTCATCATAATCGCCTTTCCGTTCATAGAGGTCGTAATCACCTTCTGTGAAGAGCCGCTGATGCCGGAAGAAAGGGTTCTTTGGGGCAAGTCGGTCAGCGACTTCTTCTATGTTTTCAATCTCTTCACGCTTCATGGCCCATTCCGCATCTGCGAATCTCCTGTGCTTTGTAACTAGGCTAATGAGCTGGTTCCAGAGGTGCAGTCTGTCGGCCTCCGGGATAGCTATCACCGTCCGAGAACCCAAGTAGATCAGAAGCTGCCTGCGTGCAGGTGGGGATAGCGTATCCATGCGGCTGATGAGCTCGCTGAGCCTTTCACGGTTACCCTGGGCCGCAGTGACTGCTATTTCGGCGTACTGTTCAACTTGCTCCCAATATTCGCGTGTTGTGACTCCCTTTGACCAATCATCAGGAATTGTCGCCCGCCAAGCCGGCTTTCGGGTTCCAGATGAAACTGAGTGAGATTGGGGAAGAAGACTTACTAACAGTTTCCACCCAACATCTGAAAGCTCAGATAGTAACGCTTTCACTGCTGCCACTCTTTTTGAGATTGGAGCACACGTCTGCGGCAGCCACGGCAGCAAAATGGCTGTCAAGGAGTTTGCGGGCCGATTCGCCCACTGTCCACCGGGATCTCGCGCGGCAAGTTCTCCCAAGCACATCACCACACGACTGAGATGGTCGGTATCCCAGGCCAGAGTCTCCAGCGCCCAGAGCAAACCGGTTATATAGATGCGCCCAAAGACAGCGCCACTCTCTTGGTCAAAAACTTCATCGAACGGGCACGGATCGCTGCTCAGCGCTTTTTCAACTGCGTCGAGAAACTCACCCGGAGCCGCTTCTGCAAGCAGCGGAAGGATGTCATTCAAGCTGGCCCATCGTGTCCAGTCAGCGTCATCCAAAACCTCGCGAACCGTCAGGATCGCTGTTGTCACGGCCTTGCCTGAACTGCAGGATGTTAGGGCCTGGGGATGACTTCCGAGTAACGCCAATGATTCCGCAATGCCTTTTCGCAGGCGATGCGAATGTGTTAGCACCTTTCCATAAATCTGGGCAGCATGTCGCTCTTCCTTCGGGAGATCAAATTGTGGATCCTTTTCCCGTAGAACTGAGACTGCCGAGGATTTCAGCCTGTCCAAGTGTTCATCGCCGAGTCTCGGGCCTAATGTATACCACCCTTCATAGCGCGCAAGAAACTTCCAATTGCCATCCCGCTGACTCAGGGGGGTGCCCGGGCTAAGCACAATCTCACGCATTTTCCCGATCCACTCCCCGTAGGAGTTTCCCGAGAGACACTCAACTACAGTGCGGTCTGCACTTAACTTATCGCTCCAGGCCCCCAGAACCATAGCAACCGCCAAGTCCGCAGCTTCCGATCTCTCAGCCCACTCAGGCATCAACGAAAGGTTTTGAAGACATCGAAGTAGCGAACCAAGGTGTCCGCCACTTCTCTTTGCTAGTGTACGCGCCCTTTCCTCACTGTAACCAGCTTTTGCCAGGGCCCCCTCAACTTCGTGTGGGGGCGGTATTGGGAGCGGTATGCTCGCCGGATCGGGAATGCCACCGTATGGACCACCAAAGACAACGGCATGACCCGCCCTGCGCGCTTTTTGGATAAGCTTCGTACCTGCTTCACCACTCAAATCCAGGGCGGCATCGGCAATTAGAATGTGTTTCTCTCTCTGAGAAGTACAGATTGTGGCCCATGCATCGGTTCCTGAAACGATGAGGCACCGGCTCTCGGCATCTATGCGATCCTCAATACCTAGCGATGCCAGGTACGCGGAAACAAAGTCGGTCACCTGATCAGGGAAATGTGTGGTCAGCTTGAGCTGTACGACTGTACCGTCAAACACTTCCTTAAGCTTCGCACAGGCTTCGGCCCGGCTAGCCAAAAACACGTCCGGCGTTAACGGGGGCGGTTCACCAATGGATCTCAGAATATCCCAGCGTTGCTCTGGGGTCTCAATCTGCTGTATCGTCAGGCCACTGATCTTATGCGTGAGCCACAACTCAACTGCCAGGAACTGATGAACCCAATCGATCAGCCTCGTCCCGTCAATAACTTGGACATCCTTCCATTCACGTCTACTGCGACGATCCCTGAGCCAAGCAGCCTGTTCCTCTCCCTTCCAGGTGTGTTTCCACTCCCTTCGCCCAGAAAGAGGAGTTACAAACACAAACGTTGATTCGAGTCGAACGTCTAAGGGAACTGCTGCAGTGAGACTATCGTAATCAGATGTGGCTTTGTCACTCGCTTCTAAGCCCGTACCTATTTCCCAAAATGATCGACTTTCAGGAACAAACGGTTCAAAACCGAGATCGTCATCCAGTATCCCATCCGGACCATGCTGGCCAATACTGTCGCCCAATGGGAAACGTCGCTCTCGTGGCCTGGGACATGATGCCGCAACGAGACGCCAGACCAGCTCAACAATCGCTCCCTGTGCGTCTCGTGCATTGCCACGCACCCATTGGTCCAGTTGGTTTTCAGTAACTAACATTCTAGACTCCTCCACTCCCTGTTAATAAGGGCGGAACCTGTAGAGATAATGACTACCGCGCGTGAGTTGTTCTGGAAACACCTCAGACTCCTAACTGCTTTCCAACGCTTGCCCAGTACTCCCCAATGATATCGGCTAGCGCCGCGACATAGCGTTCTTGATGCCCGAAGGTCGGAAAACGCAAAGCCTGCACCGGAATATCCTGGAGATCGGCAACCACCAACGCTTTTCGTAGCGGGTCTTCGATGTCGCGTTTCACCGCAATCACTAGCTCCGGCCTCATTTCCATCAGGCGCCGGGCTAATTCCTTGCTGTTTTCCAGGCAGAGACGCCTACGTTCACGAACTGCCAGATGGTTTACTGGAAAGGGGCATAGGTCATCTAGGTAACACCCGCAACCTGAAAAGAACTCTAGAAACGAAGCCGGTTCCTGACCCCAGTCTCGCCTCAGGGCCCGGCCAAAAGCCTCTCTGGTATACCGAAACAGGTTAGAATTACCCCGATAGAAAAAGGTACCGCCTGCTGGGGGTGACTCCCCTACGAACAAGACCCTCACCCGCTTGGGCCTCCAATACTCCCGGATGTCTTCGTTGCTCTGCATACTCTTCTCGGCCCCTTCCTGTTGGAATCCGGCATCCACTTAGACCACAGCCAACATCACCCTACGTCCGGCATCGTTATGATCGGTGATGCCAACCGGGTGGAAATCAGCTCGGCCAGCGCATTGCGACAGGTGAACAGAAACACCTGCCGGACCTCAGCGATGTCCCCAAAAAGTCGCACTCCGTTTTCCAGACGAACATCGTCCCAATTGACCAGACCTTCGTCTAGAAAGAGTGGAAGTGCCTCGTGCCCCTCATCCAAGTGGTCGATAACCGCCAAGCGGAAGGCCAAAAAGATCTGGTCTAGCGTGCCCCGGCTAAGCGGATGCTCTACCGCTATCGGATCGGCCCGATCACCTCGCTGGACCACCAGCCTCTCACTACCGTCTTCATTGGCTAGCATCATTAGCCGCGTGTAACGCCCACCGGTGATTAGATTCAGATATGCACCGCCCCGACGTAACACATCGGGTTGGTGTCTTTCCCGGAATAGGCGCTCCGCACGCTGCAGCACCAACCGCATTAACGCCAAGCGGTCCCGTTCTCGTTCCATAGCTTGCCGATCTTCTTCCATGGCTGCCAACTTGCCATCCAGTTCCCCCGGTGACGGACCCTGCATATGACTTTGAACTTCGCTGTCGAGTTTAGCGATTCGCTCCACCAAATCCCTATGCTGCTCATCCAGCTCTTCCAGCCTATTCTTCGCCAACTCCACTTCGGTCCGATCCAAAACCCAGGCCGATTTCTCGTCTTCCCCCAACGACCGGATTTCCTCCTGGAGATTCTCCAAATCGACGTATTTCTTCTGGAGTTCGGCCTCGTGATGCTCAAGGAGATCTCGAGTCTTTTGCAGACCAGCAACCCGGATTAAGGCCTCTTCCAATACCACACTCATGTCGACCGCTGTATCTACACCATCGGGCAAACCCGCCACGGCCCGGATCTCCTCTTCAAGTTGCGTCTTTTCATTCCTCAATCTTGCCAACTCAGACTCTGCATACTGCTCCTGTGTCTGAAGACTGGTCAGTCGATCCGTAGCCGAATCGTGTGCGGTTTTGGCTCTTTCACAGGCAGCCAATCGTTCGGCGAGCCTATCCACTACCGGACCAGCCCACTCACCCAGGGTTTCACCCAGCTCATTCACCAAGGTATCCAAACGGCTACGCGCTGCCGTCCACTTCTCTTGCTTTTCCGCTTGGCGCTCTCTTATCCTATCAAGCTCCAATACTTCGCCACGCAACTTGACTACCGATTCATACAAAGACATATCCGGCCGCTCCAACAAACCGGTAGCTACCGGCAATGGTTTTAATACGGATGATAACTGCTCGCGGGATTTCTCCAACATCTGAAACGCTACCCTCTCCTCGTCGTCAAGTCGTCTTAGTTCGGCCCTGTAATGCTCATCCAACTGCCTTGAAGCCTGTCCCGTTACCCAACCCAAGACCGCCATGCCGGCCGCTACAACCGCAGCAGTTACCCCAGCAGCTTGGAGCACTACGCTGGCCCCCAACCACCCCAAACCTCCTATAAGGAGACCCGCTAGGCCAAAACCAAGACCCAACCACAAAGGCACCGATCGGGCTACCGATGGTGCGTTATGCTCCTTGTGCAACCGGGCTTCTTGGCACAGACGCAGGCTTTCCCGGTTGTCTATGCAGTTGATGATACGAGCCTTCAGTTCGGCGGGCGCCACTCTTGTCACCGGGTCAGCAAGATCCTCTGATCACGGCTCCACCAGGATTTCGGCAGCCAGCTCGCTTAGGCGCTCCCGGTGTAACTCGGCTTCCTCTCCATAGCTGTTTATTGCTTGCCCATCCTGATCGTGAGTCTCTGCCCGACGCACCCATTCGCGGATGTCGTCCGTCCGGTCAAGGACCAGTCTTTCCCGCCGGCCAAAAGCAGCAATTACTGCAGCAGCATCATTCATCTGCTCCCGGATGTCGTCCAGTTCTGCCTCCTGTTCAACCAGTCTTTGCTCCCGCCTGGTAAGCTCCCCACGGATATCTAACGGTAGTGCGGCCAAGCGCTTTTCATCCCCGATATCCTGCCTCCACTCTTCCAGCTGCTTCAAGGCACTCGCCAGCGGAACCAAGGTTTCAGCTTGCCGTATCAGGCCTTTGAGTTCGGCCCGTTCTTGCTCCAACAAGCCGCGTCGATCTTGAAGTTCCCGCAGCATAACCAACTTTTGCTGCAAATCAGCTTCTTTCTTAACCGCTTCCTGCCGCTTTCCCCGTAGTTGGCGTAATTCTTCCTGCAACGCGGAGTACTTTGTACGCCGCCGATCTGGTCGCCAAAGCTGATTAGCAGTAACTACTCAGGCACCTGAAAAATAATACTGGACTCGGCCCTGCTGATCATGTATCATGAAACTATGATAGCAGAAGCTGAATTTCGGGTAACCGAGATAACTGAAGACCACATCCAGACCGTCAGGCGGTTGATTGCCGGCAACCCTTCATGGAGCCGAAGCAGGCTGTCGAGGGAACTCTGCCGGCTCTGGAACTGGCACTCTCCAACCGGCCAGATGAAGGACATGGCCTGCCGGGATCTCTTGCTCAAACTGGAACAACAGGGACAGATCGTCTTGCCCCGCCGTAAATCTGAGGCCTTTGTATGGGGCGGGAACATTTTGATCACCGAGGCGCCTCACGATACCGCCGCCATCACCGGCAGGCTTTCCGACCTGCAGCCCCTGCGGGTGGAAGTGGTGGCGACCGGTCACCCATCCTGGAATCTTTTTAAGCACCTGCTCTGCCGGTACCACTATCTCGGTTTCAAAGGTACCGTGGGCGAGAACATGAAGTACCTGGTCTTTGACAACCAGAAACGCCCGCTCGCCTGCCTGCTCTTCGGCTCCGCCGCCTGGAGCTGCGCCGCCAGGGACGACTTTATTGGCTGGGACAGGGATACCCGCATCAAGCGCCTGCATCTCGTCACCAACAACACCCGCTTCCTGATCCTGCCCTGGGTGAGGGTCCCCCACTTGGCCAGCCACATCCTTGCAATCATTGCCCGGCGCATTCGGGGTGACTGGTGGAAGAAGTACGGGCACGGCCTGCTCCTTTTGGAGACCTTCGTGGAGGTGGACCG
>JBFLXL010000022.1 GCA_040757205.1 Bacillota bacterium | reverse complement strand
GTGTATACTTGGAGCACGGTTTCAGGGGGTGACATTTTCTCAGGCCACTTTAACGATCTTAAGGGGTGACATTTTCTCAGGCCAAATTAGCGTGTTCTAAGGTGACATTTTCACTGGCCGTTGACATGAAGCGAGGCGGTGAGCAGGCGGTGGCGTCGGCTGGAAGCACGCCCAAAAAACTATGACGCGCTGTCTGTATGTTTTTCGGTGAAATAGAAATTGAAGTTGGCGTTATTGCTCTTAAGGAAAACGTTGACGCCATTTGTCAGGATCGCGGGAGCTGTGAAATACGCCGTAGACTGTTACTCGCCCCCCAACATTCTCGTAGAAAATCGCGTATGGAAAGCGACGCACCAACCCGCGGCGATAATGCTCGAAAACTGTAGCATGCATCTCGGGTGTGCGGCGGATCGCTTCAATACACGCATCGACGCAGCTCAAAAACTCCTCTCCCAACCCGGTTCGCCGCCCCTCGTACCAAGCGTACGCTTCTGCGACGTCTTGCTCGGCTTCCGGCGCAACGATCAACTCAGCGACCATAATGACTTCGGATTCTTCGTTTGACTTCTTCCCACGCGAGTTCGGAGGCCGGGTTTCCCATCAGGCGGGCCTTTCTCCGGGCCAGCTCCTCCTTTTGCCAGTCGTGAACCGGTACCGCTTCAGGAGTAGCTGCAAGGTCATCCCACAAATCTTCCACAAGCTGAAGTTTTTCCGATGGACTCAGTTCAAAGATCGAGGTGTTGGTTAGGTTCACCTTAAACCCTCCCTTGAAGCGTTCCAAATATGACGAATCTTTCATACGTCTAATGAACGTGAAAGCGCTGCAAATGCGCGGCGGCGCTGTTTGCCGTCCGCTTGATTTGATTGTAGCAATCAGGATGTTTGCCTGTCAAGAAATTACAGGCATCTTAGGGCCTTAAAGACTATTCCCCTCGCGTCGCCGCCCATTCAGCCGACAGGACCTCGGCCTGTTCCAGCACCGTCTGCGTCGCCTTCTCCTGCTTGTCCGGCGGGTAGCCGTATTTGCGCAGGATGCGCTTGACGAGCACCCGGAGGTGCGCGCGGACGTTCTCCCGCATGGTCCAGTCAATCGTGACGTTGCTGCGCACCGTTTCGACCAGCTCCCGGGCGATCTTTTGCAGCATGTCGTCGCCCAGCACCTTGACCGCGCTGTCGTTGGTTTCGAGTGCGTCGTAGAACGCCAGCTCGTCCTCCGACAGGCCCAGCGCCTCGCCGCGGGCGTTCGCTTCCCGCATTTCCTTCGCGAGCCGGATGAGCTCCTCGATCACCTGCGCCGCCTCGATGGCGCGGTTCTGATACCGGCGGATCGTCTGCTCCAGCATCTCCGCAAACGAGCGGGCCTGGACGACGTTCTTGCGGCGCCGGGTGCGGATCTCACCCTTGAGGAGCTTCTGGAGCAGCTCGACCGCGAGGTTCTTCTGGGGCATGCCCCGCACCTCGGCCAGGAACGCATCGGAGAGGATCGAGATGTCGGGCTTGTGTAGCCCTGCCGCGGCGAAGATGTCCAGCACTTCTTCCGGGGCGACGGCGCGGGAGATGATCTGGCGGACCGCGTGGTCGATCTCCGCCTCGGGGCGGGCCTCTCCCGGCGCGCGCTTGGCGAGGACAGCCTGTACCGCTTGGAAAAAGGCTACGTCGTCGCGGATGCGTAGCGCCTCCTCGTGCGGCACCGCGAGGGCGAAGGCCTGGGACAGCTCGCGGACAGCCCGCACGCAGCGGTCCTTGCCGTTCTCCTGCGCAAGGATGTGCTCCTGCGCGGCGGGCAACAGCGCCAGCCGCTCCTGCGGCGTGCCGGCGGTCCAGCGCGACCGATCGAAGCGGTGGAAGAGGTCGCCGCAGACCGCGTACTTCTCCAGCATGACCGCGACCGCCTCGTCCTGATCAAGCGCCGTGCGGCCCGTGCCCCCGCTTTCGGTGTAGGTCGCGAGCGCGGCTTTGAGTTCGTGGGCCAGCCCCAGGTAGTCCACGACCAGCCCGCCGGGTTTGTCGCGAAACACGCGGTTGACGCGCGCGATGGTCTGCATCAGCCCGTGGCCGCGCATGGGCTTGTCCACGTACATGGTGTGCAGGCTGGGGGCGTCGAATCCGGTGAGCCACATATCGCGCACGATCACAATCTTGAGCGGATCGTTCGGGTCGCGGAAGCGGTTGGCGAGCGCCTCGCGCCGCGGCTTGTTACGGATGTGCGGCTGCCAGCCGGCGGGATCGGAGGCCGAGCCGGTCATCACGACCTTGAGCGCGCCCCGGGCATCATCATCGTCGGCCCAGTCGGGGCGGAGCCGCACCAGCTCGCGGTAGAGCTCCACGCAGATGCGCCGGCTCATGCAGACGATCATCACCTTGCCGTCCATCGCCTCGAGCCTGCGCTCGAAGTGCGCGACGATGTCTTGCGCGACGAGCCTGAGGCGCTTTTCGGCCCCGACGATGGCCTCGAGCTGCGCCCACTTGGTTTTAAGCTTCTCTTTGCGCTCGACTTCTTCGCCCTCGGTGGCTTCCTCAAAGTCCGGGTCTATCTTTGGACGTTCAGCCTCGTCGAGCGCGAGCCTCGCCAGGCGGGTCTCGTAGTAGATCGGAACCGTCGCGCCGTCCTCGACCGCGCGCTGGATGTCGTACACGCTGATGTAGTCGCCGAAGACGGCGCGCGTGTTCGCGTCTTGAAGCTCGATCGGCGTTCCGGTGAAGCCGATAAAGGAGGCGCGCGGCAGCGCGTCGCGCATGTGCCGGGCGAAGCCGTCGATGAAATCGTACTGGCTGCGGTGCGCCTCGTCGGCGATCACCACGATGTTGCGGCGGTCGGAGAGCATCTCCATCATCCCCCCTCTCCCTCTGGGAGAGGGTTGGGGTGAGGGGAGCTCGGGGAAGAACTTGTGGATGGTGGTGAACACCACGCCGCCCGCGGCGACGGAGAGGAGCTCGCGCAGGTGCGCGCGGCTCTCGGCCTGCACCGGCGGCTGGCGGAGCAGGTCCCGGCAGCGCGAGAACGTGCCGAAGAGTTGGTCGTCGAGGTCGTTGCGGTCGGTGAGTACGACCAGCGTCGGATTCTCCATCGCCGGCTCGCGGATGATGCGGCCGGCGTAGAACGCCATGGTGAGGCTCTTGCCCGAGCCCTGCGTGTGCCACACGACGCCGACGCGCCGGTCGCCCGGTTTGCCGCCGGGCTTGCGGCCGGCCTCGTAGCGCCCGGGCGCTTCCACAACGTACTCGGCCGCACGACGCAGTTCCGCCGCGCGCAGCGTCTCGTCCACCGCCACCCGCACAGCGTGGAACTGGTGGTAGCCCGCCATCTTCTTGACGAGGCGGCCGCCGCCTTCGTCCTCGAAAACGATGAAATCGCGCGCCAAGTCGAGAAAGCGCCGCTTGGCAAACAGCCCCTCGATCACCACCTGCAACTGCGGCATCGCTTCGGGCGCGAGCGTCTCGCCGCTGACGGTGCGCCAGGGTTTGAACCACTCCCGGCCGGCGGTGAGCGTCCCGACGCGCGCCTCGATGCCGTCGGAGACGACCAGCACCGCATTCGGCGCGAACAGCGACGGAATCTCGGCTTTGTAGGTCTGAAGTTGCTGGAAAGCCGTCCAGACGGTCGCGTCCTCGTCGGCCGGGTTCTTGAGCTCGACGACCGCGAGCGGCAGGCCGTTGACGAACAGCACCACGTCCGGCCGGCGGGTTGGGGCACGGGATGCCGGGCTCCAACGCTCCGTCACGCTGAACTGGTTGACGGCGAGCCAGTCGTTGTTGGCGGGGTCGTCGAAGTCGAGCACCCGCGCCTGCGCGCCGCGGATCGCGCCGTCCGCCGCGCGGTACTCCACGGTTACGCCGTCCACCAGCAGGCGATGGAGTACCCGATTGCGCTGGATCAGGTCCGCCCCTCCGGGCCGCGTGAACTTGCGGAAGGCGTCGTCCAGCGCTTCGGCCGGAAGGTGCGGGTTCAGGCACGCGAGAGCATCGCGCAGACGTTGTGAGAGCACCACCTCGCCGTAGTCAGCCCGCTCGGCCGCAGGCATGTCGGGCGCGATGTCCGGACCGTGCGCGATGCGCCAGCCGATAGCCTCGAGCCAGGCCAGCGCCGCCTGCTCGACGACGGACTCTAAGAAGGTGTGACTAATAATGACTTGCCCCACCCTTTCCTAGAACAAAGCGGGCACGTCCGCGCCTCAGCATTTCGTACGTGTTAACAAATTGCCTCATAGCAATACCCCCACGATGCATCCACGCTCATGAAAGGTCTTGGTCTTGGAGATGCCCAGCATTCGGAAAGCATCACGGTTCGGGCAGTAACAAGTAGCCGAAGGGCACGTGCATGGCACGGGCGAAATCCTCCAAACTGCCGTAGGGTTGGCAATGCTACGCCGTCCTCCCATTCTGCAAGCTTCGGAAAGCGTTTCGCGATAGTAGCGGCTCACAAGCGGCGCGCTCGCGTGCCCAGCGTAGCATGTCAGTATTGACAGGGACACGGTTCATGACTACCTACCCCCTCAGAATATTAGTTTCTCGGGTTAGGGACACCATTTCGGCATCGCTGTTTCGCCCAATATCAATTATGTCTTTGTCTGCCTATAGCTGGCAGGAGCATCCACACACAGACAGGCTAACATGATTACCGGCCTGTGGGCGACCTGTCCGTCGGCACTCTCCGGCCACGTAAGGGCTGCGGCTGAGACAATCTGCTTTAAGAATCTTTTTTCATCCATTCGCTAATATTCCCTTATAACCGATGGCCATTGAGAAGTATCGATGGGCGGGAAGCATCGGTCAGCATCAAGACGTGGTGACGCGCCCTGGTAATGGCTACCCGGGCCAGCTTTCGGCTGCGTCTATAGGGCGCTATCTCCTTGCAGTAAATGAGCGGAGAGCTGTTGGGGTCGTCGAATATCACAACGGCGTCAAATTCCTTGCTCTTCGATTTATGTGCTGTCATGACATGAATACCGGCAAGGTCGTTTCCCCCGGATAATAGCTGTTCAGCTGAGATAGCATCGTCGAGCACAATCCGAGCACCATGGTAGTGACCGCGTGTCTGCCAAAGTTCGGTAAGTGCTCTCGCGATTCGTTGGCCTCGTTGGAACGCCGCTAGTTGCTCGGCATAACGTGCTATTTCAGCAAGCGGGTTTGCTCCACAATCCGCTAGAAAACGCCGGGCATCCAGCCAATCAGATCGAGGTTCACCTGAGAAGCTATGACTACGTAATGTGCGCAGCACCTGCAGAAGTCTCGCCGAGACAGTGTTCCTTCTAGGCTGGGCCCCGCCCTGCGCTTGAGTTGCCGCCACTGAAAGACGGCTGGCTTGATCGAGATTGCCTCCCCCTCCCTTAGAGCGATACACAGCGGCACATAACTCCAGTCCATCCGCAAGCTCGAGCAGTTCATCCGCTGTCGACCGTCGGGGTTCCATAAGGAAGGCGACTACGCGACTTGAAAGCAAGACGGGCGCTTCATCAATGAAGACCCGATGGGGAATTCGCTGATCTCCTCCATCACCCGTAAGCGCTCGGGTAAGCAAGTTAACGCCGCGACCCCATGTAGCAAAAAGCGCAATGCTTTTCGGTCGCTTACCGGTAAGTTGCTCGACGCGTTGTATGGACATACCAATGCTCTGCCGAATTCCCACATCACGCCTATCCCTCCTGGGGTGAAAATTCAAACGCGAAACGCCGATATAGGGGGATCCGCGTGGTGTTCCAAGTAATACGTCGTTCCCGAACTGGACAATCTCGCAATTTGGGCTGCGGTGATTCTGGGTCTGTAAATCAACCCGTAGCGGATGCAAGGTCTCCATAATCTGTTCTACTCGCTCCGAGCTCACCCCCGGTCGAAAGTCGTATATCTGCTGGTCCAAATCCGCTAGGCACATCAGCTGCGAATGCTGCGCCATCAGCTTTGCGATTGCCCATTGATCCTCGGCGGTGTCCTGTGCCTCATCTACTACGATGAGCGGGAAACGCGAGGAAAGCAGGGAACGAAGGCGCTGACTTCTCATCAGTAATTCAAGCGCTTTGGGTGCGAACAGATCGAAAGCAACGCTACCTTCTTCACGGAAACGGCGTTCCCTTTCGACGTTCCAATCTAGCCCGACGTTCTCGTACTCGTGCCGGGCAGCATCTTCGTCGTGTGGAAGAAGTAGCCGTAATCGTCGCGGTGCACCTAACAGGTATCCATGCCCTCGAATGATCTCCCAGAAAAATGAATGAAATGTTTGGACAGACAGTCGGTTTCGGATCACCTTGGGAACTTCTTTTTGGCTCGCCTCCATGACTCGACCCACAGCCGCTCGCGAAAAACTTAGAAAGAGCACAGATTGCCCCGGTAAAAGCCCTTCCTCTATTCGCTTCCGTGCCTTGAGGAGCGCTATGGTCGTCTTACCAGCCCCCGGTCCGCCGGTGACAAGCAAATGTCCATTCTCGTCGAGAATGCGTTGCCGCTCAGGACAAATCTGCAATGACATTCAGGCACCCTCGCCAGGCGGATTGTTTGCTACTGCGACCTGCAGTGCAACGTCCGCGACAAGCGCTTTATCGGGTCCGTCTTCCGCATTGCCAGCAAGTACTACCTGCTGGCGCTTAGGTTTAGGAAAACGCGCATATACTGCAAGCAAAAAGCTTCGGATGTTCAGTGGAATCTCATCGGTAGTGCAAAGGTCCAGCAAACGTGCGGCTCCGCCTGCACCCTTCAACCCCTTGAGGAGCCGTATGGTGTGATCCTTAAGTTGATCGTCATTCGGTCGAACGGCCGGGATGCCGTAATGTCCATTAGGATCCTCTTCGCGTAATGCCTGAAGGAGTTGCCACTGCCGATCTAACGGGACCTCCGCGGCGAGCAGAGCTTCCGCGCCTTTGTAAGGAATCTCGTTAGCAATCTCGTATACGGCAACTAGGGCATCTACCTCTGCTTGCGACCGTTGCTTACGGTCAAAGAATGCAAACGCAGGAATTTCAATCGTTTTGAAAAACTGTCCCAAGCGCTCCAGATTACCCTGCCCCTCAGCATCGATGATGCTCACTCCCGCCACGTCGAACGGGAAAAGCGAGGCGTCGGCCTCTTCCATCGTGTTCGCACAACTTTGAAGAACATCCCGCTCAGTAATCCCTTCACCGACGATTACGCCTTGCCCGAGCATCGCTTCCGCTAATGTTCTGCGAATATTCTGTCGATAGCTTTTAGGCTTCATGAGTTCGGGGAGTGAAACTCGGATACCAGTAAGCGCACCCGTCGCATCGCGTACAAGTCGCATGATCTTCTCAGGCTCGAAACGCTCGATGACATAGGGCGAATGCGATGTGACGAAACACTGTGTGGTTTCATCAAGCAGGTATTTCGCTATGCGTCGTTGCGTATGGGGCGGCAATGCTACCTCCGGTTCCTCCATCGCGAAAATAACGTTGTCCTTCTTGATTTCCGCGATGAAGGTAAGAAGCGCAAGCACCAGAATATTTAGCGTACCAGTTCCTGCTTCCTGAAATGGGACCGAGGTTTCGCCTTCGCCCATCGCCAAGAAGAAAGCGATTGTCTTGCGAAGATGTTCACGGGTAAGTTGTGAAACGAAAAGTCGGGTAGATCGTGCGCCACCGCCAGTTTGTATGTAATCTGATAGCCTGTTCTCGATTTCGTCGAGTATAGGGCCGAGTTCAGTCGCATCCGAATCAATAGGAGGGTCGAGTTCGGCAAGCCGTTTGCGGATTCGCTCCCACAGCCCTGTGCGCACATCCTTCATTCTCAGAATAACATCTAATAGCGATCCTCTTTCGAGGCTTAAAGCACGTGAACCAGTTCTCAGCGCCCTTAAGTACAGGAACCCGATCGCACGCTTTACTCGGCTTGGCACGGCGTGTGGCTCTTCTTCGCCAGCAACCTCCTCGCCAGAGTAAATTGACCTTGCAAAAAACTGATCCTCCTCTGGATCATATTTAGCGATAGTGGTCAGCCGAAGACAGCGCTCTACGTGTGCTGCGTCCACTTGATCAATTTCGCCCTGTCCAAGTAACCGTTGTTCGTCTTTGTGCCAGTACTCCAAGTTCGCGAAACATTGTCTTGCTATTTCTTCTGTGAGACTGGTCAGCAGAACCTCGATTCGGATCGGTATCGGCGTCTGCCCATCTGCGTCCAGATACCGTGCATTATAGAAGTCAAACTCTTCAACAGGTGGAGTGCGAGCGAGACGGTCTGGCGCAAGGACTAGTTCCAATGCTTCGCAAATAGTGCTCTTGCCCACGTTATTTCTGCCGATAAACAGAGTATGGCCGCCAAAAAACAGTTCAGATGATCTAATACCACGGAAATTTTCGATCTTCAGCCTGGTCACCTTCATGCACTCATCCCCTTGTTTCCTAGTTCACTGTTAGTCAGCACCCGTAGCTCGCCGGAGATGAGCTTGGGCAGCAGAGCGTCGCGCAGGGCGGCGAGGGTGCGGGACTCCCTGTCGCTCTGTGCAATTTTCGCCAGGAGGGGACCTGCCACCCACGAGAACCGCCCAAGCACTTCATCGTTGGGACGAACGATCGGCGTCGCGGCGACAACTTCAGGGCGAACTGCGGGGTAGACCGCGCCATCGGCCAAGTGAGCAAGCGTGTCAATGTTGTCCGCCGCCGTAGCGGTGTTGCTGCCGGAGCTATTTGTCACTGATTGACGCGTGCCAATGGCACTCGTCATTGCCGGGAGTGGATGGCACCGGGAGCCGTGACAGTTGACGTTCCCGGCCCCCGGACCTCTTGGATCGAGT
>JBFLXL010000021.1 GCA_040757205.1 Bacillota bacterium | reverse complement strand
CGGGGCCGGTTTGCCGGTGCACGAACCGACCGGCACGATGATTGTCGACGTGGGTGGGGGAACGACGGAGGTGGCGGTGATCTCCCTGGGGGGAATTGTTACCAGCCGTTCGATCCGGGTGGCCGGTAATGAGATGGACGAGGCCATTATCCAGCATGTCAAGCGGAACTACAACCTGATGGTCGGCGAGCGTACCGCTGAAGAACTGAAAATCAAGATCGGCACGGCCTACCCCTTGGAACACGAGGAGACCGAGGAGGTGCGAGGCCGGGATCTGGTTTCCGGCCTGCCCAAGACGGTGACCGTGACTTCGGCCGAGATTTACCGGGCGCTTTCGGAACCGGTGAGCGCCATCCTGGACGCCATCCGGCAGACCCTGGAAAAGACCCCGCCGGAGTTGGCCTCCGACATTATGGACCGCGGAATCATGATGGCCGGCGGCGGGGCGCTCCTGCAGGGGCTGGACCGGCTGGTGAGCGAGGAAACCCGGATGCCCGTGCACCTGGCCGAAGAGCCGCTTCTGGCGGTGGCCTACGGTTCCGGGCGGGTACTGGAGAACATTGATGTCTTGCGCAAGGTATTGATCTCACCCAAGAAGGTGGTGTGATTTGAAACGCACCCGGATAAGAAGACTCCTGGCGGCCGGTATCCTGGTGTTATTCCTTTTCCTGTTGATGCAGCTAACCGGTTCTGAACGCGGGGAACTGACGGTTCTGGAAGCGGGCCTGCGGGATGGTTCGGGTTTTGTGCAGGCCGGGGTCACGTTGGTGGGAAACCAGGTGCGCGGTGTATTCCAGCGCTTCTTTTTGTTTGGCGGTGATCCGGAGGCAGAGGAATTGCGGCGGCAGATCCGCGACCTGGAGGGGGAAGTGGTCGCCCTCCGGGAGTACCGGATGCAGAACGAGCGCCTGCGGGAGTTGCTGGATTACCGGGACGAAAACAGCCGTTACCGAATGCTGACGGCCGACGTCATCGGCCGCAATCCGGGCAACTGGTTCGGGGAGATAAAGGTCAACCGGGGCGCGAACCACGGTGTCGAGCGGGGTATGGCGGTGGTGCTGCCGGCCGGGTTGGTGGGTCGCGTGATCGCGGTGGCGCCGAATACCTCCGATGTGCTTCTAATCACCGACCACCGTAGCGGGGTGGGGGCCATGGTCCAGGAAATCCGCACCCCGGGAGTGGTAAAGGGCGTGCTGAACGGCACACCGCCCTTGCGGATGTTCTACCTGTCCCTGGATGCGGAAGTGGCGGCCGGGCAATACGTGGTCACCTCCGGACTGGGGCTGGTGCCCAAGGGCATTCCGGTGGGACGCATTGTTTCGACCCGGAAGGATGAAGCCGGCTTGACCCAGACGGCCGAGGTTTCGTCGCTGGTGGACTTTAATTATCTAGAAGAGGTTTTGATCATTCTCAATTCCGTCCCGGGAGGATAGGGCTTTGCACATTCTTCTCCTGGTGTTGCTGTTGGCGGCGGCGCTGCTCCTTTCGTCGACGGTGTTGGAGTTCATCCGGGTGGCGGGCGTGAAGCCGGATCTGGTGCTGGTTCTGGTCGTGTACTACGCCATCTTCAACGGCCCCAGGGAAGGGGCTTTTTTGGGCTTTCTGGGCGGGTTGGCCCATGATTTTCTATCCGGCTATTACTTGGGGTTAAACGCCGTGGCGCTCGCCGTGGCCGGTTACGCGGTTGGACTGGGTCACCTCCGGCTGTTCAAGGAGAACCATTTCGTGGTGGCCGGCATCGCCTTTCTGGCCACCATCCTGGTCGAGGGGATCCGGTACCTGCTGCTCTTGTTTCTGGGTGTGACCATCTTTCCGGGAGAGGTGTGGTGGGGATTGATGATCCCCGGGGGAGTGTACAACGCCGCCGTCGCCCTCCTGTTTTACCGCCGGTTTTACCTTTCCAGCACCCGGGGACTGTTGCGGATTCCATAGGAACGGGGATGTCTGTGGACAAGAAAAGCCTGACCAAGAAGATCAACGTACTGATCGCCATCGTGGTCGTCATTTTCGTGGTGCTTGTCGGCCGGGTGGCCTATTTGCAGTTGCTGGAAACCGAACGCTACCAAACCCTGGCCCGGGAGAACTCCTTGCGCCTGATCACGATCAGCGCGCCGCGCGGCGAGATTTACGACCGTAACGGGAGAAAGCTGGTGGGGAACCGGCCGCTTTACACCGTTTCCCTGGTGAACCTCGGGCAGGACCGCGGGGAACTGGAACCGGTGGTGGAGAGGCTCGCCGCCATCCTGGACCGCACGCCCGAAGAAATCTGGGACGCGGTCGACAACCAAAGCCCGAGGCGTTATGAACCGGTCCGCCTGGCGCGGGACGTTTCCCTCGACATCGTTTCCCGGATTGAGGAAGCGCAGATGGAACTGCCCGGCGTGGTGATCGACTTCGAGCCGATGCGCGAATACCCCTACGGGAACTTGCTGGCGCACGTATTGGGATACATCCGGGAGATCCGGCCCGACCAGTTGGCGCGGCACGGGGCGGATGGCTACCGCTTGGGTGATGTGTTTGGGCAGGCCGGACTGGAGAACGCCATGGAGCGCGAACTGCGGGGGATCTCGGGCGCCCGCCGGATCGAGGTGGACGTGGCGGGCCGGCCGGTGCGCAGCCTGGGCGTGAAAAACCCGGTTCCGGGGCATGACCTGACCCTGACCATTGATTTTGAGGTCCAGCGGGCGGCCGAAGAGGCGCTGGCCCGGATTGTGAAAAACCTCCAGAATGAAGGGTATCGGGACTGCCGCGCGGCTTCGGCGGCGGTGATCGACGTGCGCAGCGGCGCGGTCCGGGCCCTGGCCGGTCACCCGGCCTACGGCCCGGGGATATTCGCGGGGGATCTGAGTGCGGAACAGGCGCGCACACTGTTCACCTCCCCGGAACGGCCTTTTTTGAACCGGGCCATCCAGAGCACCTATCCCCCGGGTTCCATCTTCAAGATGGTGGTGGCCGCCGCGGCGCTGGAGAGCGGAATGATCGACCGCCGGTTCACGGTCACCGATCCCGGCTACTTTGTCCACCAGAGACAACGCTACGGCTGTCTCGGTGTCCACGGTCGGGTGGACGTGGTGCAGGGGATTCAGGTTTCGTGCAATACTTTCTTTTTGACCACCGGCTTGCGCACGGGTCCGGAAAATATTGCGCGCATGGCCCGTGAATTCGGATTGGGTGAGAAAACCGGCATCGAACTGGCCGGGGAGGCCGCGGGCGTGGTGCCTGCCGCGGAGTACAAGCGGAGTATGGTGCAGGCGGAACTGGACCGGCGTTTCGGGCCGCAGTTCGAAGCGGTTGAGGAACACTACCGGTCGCAACTCCCGGGCGCAAGCGAGGCCCGGCGGGAGGAGCTAAATCGGGAGCGGGAGAGGGAAAAGGCCAAGATCCAGGCGCAGTACGAGCGTTACGCCTGGGACCTCCAGTGGCGGGACTACGACACCCTCAACATGTCGATCGGCCAGGGTCTGAACAACTACACACCCCTGCAACTGGCCGGCTACACGGGTGCAATCGCCAACGGCGGTTACCTTTACCGGCCGTACCTGGTGCAGCGGGTAACCGGCCCGGAAGTCCGGGTCGTCAAAGAGGCCGTGCCCGAACTCCGGAGAAAAGTTTCGATTTCACCCGAGACCCTCGACATTCTCCGGGAGGGAATGCGCTTGGTCAACCAACCCGGCGGCACGGCATACGGTTCATTTTTCGACTTTCCGGTGACCTCCGCCGGCAAAACCGGCACCGCCGAAGTGTGGGGACGGGAAGACCACGGGCTTTACGTGGCCTTTGCTCCCTTTGAGGAGCCGGAGATCGCCGTCGCCGTGGTTGTGGAACACGGCGGGTCGGGCAGCCGGGCGGCGGCCCCGGTCGCCCGGGCGATCATGAACGCTTATTTTGGTTTTTTGACACAAGATGAAGAACAAGCGGCTGAGAATGAGCGCATTCGGCAAAATAACAGGGAAAATACAGCGAGGGATTTAGCAGGATTTGGTTATTCACCGTAGAACCTCTCTTCTAGATGGTGAGGTGGAAATGAATGGCCCGGCAATATGCGCTTGGCGGTGCCCTTGAGTCTCCGACCAAAATGGTGGAGGGTACTCTCCGCTCAGGCCAGAGTGTACGTTTCGAGGGCAACGTGGTGGTCCTGGGTGATGTCAACCCGGGGGCCGAAGTGACCGCTGCCGGCAACGTCATTGTGATGGGGGTGTTGCGCGGAACGGTGCAGGCTGGTGCCGCGGGCGACGAGCGGGCGGTCATTGTAGCTTTCCGTTTGCGCCCCACCCAGTTGCGCATTGCCGATCACATTTCCCGTTCACCCGACGGGGAAGTATTCAACCCCAACCAACCGGAGATGGCCAGGGTAAGAGACGGGACCGTGGTTATTGAAACCTTCCCGCCCGGCGGGGAGCGCCAGGGCAAAAACTAGAGGCCAAGGGAGGAGCTTAAAGGAATGAGCGAAGTTATTGTGGTGACTTCCGGCAAGGGAGGGGTTGGCAAGACGACGGTCACCGCCAACATCGGGGCTGGGCTGGCGATGTTGGGGCACAAGGTGGTGCTGATCGACGCCGACACCGGTCTTCGAAACCTGGATGTGGTCCTGGGGATGGAAAACCGGATTGTGTTCGACCTGACCGACGTGATCGAGGGGAAGTGCCGCCTGCGGCAAGCCATGATCAAGGACCGCCGGTTTGGTGAGTCGCTGTTCCTGCTTCCAACCGCCCAGATCAAGGACAAGTCGGCGGTGACGGAGGATGATCTGCGCAACATCTGTGGGCAGTTGCGGGAGCATTTCGACTACGTGATTATCGATTGCCCGGCGGGTATCGAACAGGGTTTCCAGAGCGCGGTCGCCGGGGCTGAAAAAGCGATCGTGGTTACCGCCGCCGAGGTCGCCGCGGTCAGGGACGCCGACCGGGTGGTGGGTCTCCTGGAATCCAAGGCCGACATCAGGGATCCCAAACTGATTATCAACCGCCTGCGGATTGAGATGGTCCAACGCGGGGACATGATGACCCTGGAGGACATGCACGACATTCTTGGGCTGGAACTACTGGGTGTAATTCCTGATGACGAGGCCGTGGTAGTAGCCACCAACAAGGGGGAACCGGTGGTGGTAAACGAGCAAACCGTCGCCGGGCGCGCCTTCCGTAACATCGTCCGCCGGATGCAGGGCGAAGCCGTTCCCTTGATGAATTTGGAGAGTCGGGAAGGATTTTTCAACCGGTTGCGGAAAATCATAGGATTTAGATAAGCTACGGGGAAGGAGGAACGGCAGTGTTGGATTTCCTAGCCCGCCTCTTAGGCAGGGAAAGTCCCGGCAGCAAAAATATAGCCAAAGAGCGGCTGCGCCTGGTGCTGATCCACGACCGGGCCGACATCTCCCCACAACTGCTGCAACTTCTAAAAAACGAGATTGTGGAAGTAATTTCCAAGTACATGGAAATAGACGACAAAGGGTTGGAGGTAAGTCTGGAGCACGTGGACAAGCAAGTGGCCTTGGTGGCCAACATTCCGATCAAAAAGATGAAAAGGGCGGCCAATATCTAGCGGAAGAAAAGGACAGGGGGGGCAACCCCCCTTTTTGGCTTTCCGGGTATCCGTTATAATGGGAGGAACAAGAACAAAAAGCCGGGGTGGGATAAATCAGCCGCCATAGGAGAGTTCTCAAAAACCTGGACTGCACCTTGATTCTGGCCGCAATGGCCGTCATTACGCTGGGTTTGGTCACGGTCATCAGCGCCACCCAGGTGACCAGCCTCCCGGGAGAAGCCGGTATTGGCTTTTTGTGGAAGCAGATCCTGGGCATTGTTCTGGGAATGACAGCTTTTGTCTTTTTTCTTTTTTGGCGTTATGAGGAATTATCCCGATACGCGCGATTACTTTATGCGGCAAGCCTGGTCTTGCTTCTGGCGGTACTCGCAGTCGGTCATACGGCCGGAGGCGCCCAGCAGTGGCTCCGATTCGGACCGTTGATGTTCCAGCCGTCGGAATTCGCCAAGCTGGCGGTGATTATCGGGCTGGCGGTGCTTCTTTCCGAGCGTGAGGGACAGCTTAACCGCTTCCGGGATCTCCTGCCCGCTTTCGTGTACGTCGGAGTGCCGATGGCGCTGATCCTGGCACAGCCCGATCTGGGCACGGCACTGGTGTTCATCGCTATTACCCTGGGCATGCTGTTCGTCGCCGGTGCCAACCCCTTGTTGTTAGGCGGATTGACGCTGGCGGGACTGTCCAGTGTGGTGCTCTGGATTTGGGCGCACCTGAATCACGGGATCTGGATCCCGCTTAAGAGCTACCAGATCACCCGGTTGACGATCTTTCTCGATCCCTGGAGCGACTGGCAAAAGGACGGCTTCCAAGTGATCCAGTCCCAGATCGCCATCGGCGCCGGGGGCCTGTGGGGCCGGGGTCTTTTCAGCGGCACTCAGAACCAGTTGAACTTTCTACCCGAGCAGCATACCGACTTTATTTTCTCGGTGCTGGCCGAGGAACTCGGCTTTGTCGGCGTATTTTTTCTATTGACGCTCTTTTTTATCATTCTGTACCGGGGTTTGCGGATCGCCGGGCAGTCCAAGGACCTCACCGGCACCCTGATGGCCACCGGCGTCGTGTCGATGCTGGCCTTCCACGTCCTGACCAACGTGGGCATGGCGACGGGAATAATGCCGGTTACGGGGATCACGCTGCCGCTTTTCAGTTACGGACCGAGTTCCATGGTGATGACCTTGGCGGGGCTGGGACTTTTGGGCAATGTCTGGGTGCGGCGGCAGACCATTGTCTTCTAAGCTTGACGGGATAGAAGTGGTTTGGCATGGCCCTCTTCGATCGGGTGGCCGAACACTATGACGCCTGGTATGAAACCCCGCTGGGCCGCAAGGTGGACCGGCTGGAGATGTGCCTTTTTATGCGGCTTGCCGCGCCCAGGCCGGGAGAGAAGGCGTTGGACGGGGGCTGCGGTACCGGGCGGCTCAGCTTGGCGCTGGCTGAAAAGGGGCTGGTGGTCACCGGTGTGGACCTCTCCCCCCGGATGCTGGAAGTAGCCCGCGAACGGACCAGGCCGTACGCAAACATTACCCTGTTGCAGGCGGATGTGGAAGGCCTGCCCTTCCCGAGCCTTTCCTTCGACCTGGTAACCGCGCTCACCGTTCTGGAGTTCACCGGTAACCCGGAGGCCGCCGTCCGGGAACTGTGGCGCCTGGTCAAACCGGGCGGCCGTCTGGTGATCGGGGTGCTGAACTTGTGGAGCCCCTGGGCCTGGCGGCGGCGCCGTCAAGCCCGGACCGGTGAAAGCGTTTTCGCCGGCGCCCAGTTCTTTTCCCCCTGGCGCCTCAAAACGTTGCTGACCGTAACCACGGGCGGAGGCCCCCTGATCTGGAGCACTTGTGTCTTTATCCCTCCCTGGGCCGGTTCGCTGCCGGTCAATATGGCCGTTACCCTGGACCGGATCGCGCTCCCGTTCTTGAAACCATTCGGCGCTCTAATCGTCATGCGGGCGGAGCGGTTGCCTGTAGTCCAGCCGATGCCGACCGGCGTTTTCCATTCCCGGATCATCACGGAAATAGGCGTTCGTGAATCCCGGGTCACCCAAGCCGAACAATCCCGCTAAAGTGAGAAGTGAGAAGTGGGAGGCGGGAGGGCTCGGAATGGCTTTGACCACTTGGTTGGACTTTTCTCACCTCCAACTTCCCACCTCATATCTCTCATTAGGGCGTCCTCGGCGGCGGCAGTGCCGTCCTCGCCTGCGCTGACCGTTGTAGCGACGCTTGGCAATGTCGCTCTTTCGCCGACGGTCTTCACCGCCCCAGCGGGAGCGGAAGGAACTTGTTCGCCTCCGCACACAGCTTGTCATTATCTGGATAATGTCTTCATATGATGGTAGCAGCTTAGAGCAGCAGGGAGGGGGACCGGTTGAGATTGTTCACGCGCGAAAAGAGGCTTGATTGGCCTCTGCCGTCGGCCGCGCCCAGGCCACGGGCCGGCCGGAGAGAAAGGAAATGGTTTTTCCGGGTGACGGCGGCGGCGGTTCTGTTTTTGTTCTTTCTGGCTGTCAGGGAAACCCAGGTGCCGTTGGGGGTTCAGGTCCGGGAGGGATTGCAGTACGTTTTGACTACGGAATGGAACTACCAGCCGGTGGTGGACCGGGTGGTCCGCCTGGGACTGCAGACGGTGAACGTCGATCTCCCGTTCCTGGAGACACTGCCGCGCCGGCCGGACGGGGAGACTGAGATGGTGGCGGTTCCGGCGAACGGGCTCCTGCCTCCCGTTACCGGTACCGTGGAGCGCGAATTCGGCTGGGTGACCGACCCGGTCGACAAACGGGAGCGTTTCCACCCCGGGGTGGATATCGGCGCGCCCGCCGGCACACCGGTCCGGGCGGTCATGTCCGGGTTGGTGTCCCAGGTAGGGGAAAACCCGACATACGGTCCCTACATTCTGATCGACCACGGCAGTGAGGTCTACACTCTATACGCCCAACTGCACAACATCCAGGTGCGCAAGGCTGACCGGGTTGAGGCGGGTGCGGTTCTGGCGGAAGTAGGCAACCAGGGTGACTTTCCAGGTTGGGGTGTGCATTTCGAGTTCCGTGAACAGGGGGCGCTGGTTAACCCCCTGGATAAAATCGACTTCTCCGGCAACCCGTAGCGGTCGACTTTGCACTTCAAGGCAGGGGGAGCGGGGCGCTATGCGGATCTGCCGGGTCAACGGGATCATGTTCTCCATTAACAATTGGTTTCTGGCGCTCCTGGGGGTGTACTTCGCCGCCGGAGTTCTCGGCAAGGGCCTGACTGCCTTTGCCGTAGTTTTTGCGCACGAGTTGGCTCACGTTTGGATGGCCCGCCGCCATGGCGTTCCCGTTGAGGAAGTTGAGCTGATGCCTTTCGGGGGGGTGGCCAGGATGAGCCGGGAATTGGTCGTTGAGCCCCGAAAAGAAAGCGTGGTGGCGGTAGCCGGCCCGGTGACCAACCTGGCGCTTTGCGGCCTGGCGCTGGGGTGCGGTCACTACGGCCTCTGGCACGAAGTATACGGACCGTTCTTCATTCAGTGTAACCTGCTGCTGGTCCTTTTTAATATGCTCCCCGGCCTGCCCTTGGACGGTGGCCATTTGTACCGGGCCTACCTGGCCCGCAGGATGAACCTGCCCGCGGCCACCCACCGGACGGCGGTCTGCGGCCAGTTCTGGGGGGTGTTGATCGTGACTCTGGGGACAGGCGGCCTGCTATTGGGATTGACCGGGTTCGACATCATTGCCACCGGGCTCTTTCTTTACTACGCCGCCCGCCGGGAAAAACAGGAAGCGCCGTACCTGTACGCGCAGCACCTGGTCACCAAAAACCGGGACCTTGAACGACACGGAATTTTACCGGGGGAGGTGCTGGTAGCCCGGCAAGATCTTCCGGTGTGGCGGGTCACCCAGCTCTTCGTGCCGCAGCGGTACCACTTTGTATACACCGTGGACGAGCACGGCCGCCACACCGGGGTCGTGGACGAGGCGGAGATTATGAAGACGCTCTTGGAGCAAGGGGCCAACGTATCCCTGGACCGGATCCGGAAAGGTTTTCGGCCCTACGTCTAGAATAAAGTGGGAATCGTTTGGAGTTTGGGATATACTACTAGTTAGGTTCTGCTCTATCTAGTCAGTATCCCTTAAGACAAACCATGGGCACCAGTTTTCTGGCACCGGGGGGGCCGCATGACCAGTCTGGAGCGTATTTTGTCCCGGGTCGAAAGGCCGGCCCGCTATGCGGGCGGTGAGTTCAATGCGGTGGTCAAGGACTGGGACAAGACACCGGTCCGGATCGCCTTTGCTTTTCCCGACGTGTATGAGGTGGGCATGTCCCACCTCGGGCTGCACATCCTCTACCACGTGGTGAACAGCCGGGAAGACGCCCTGATGGAGCGTGTCTTTGCTCCCTGGACCGACATGGAGCGGGAGATGCGCCGGGAGGGCTTGTCCCTTTTTTCGCTGGAGTCGCACCGTTCTCTGGCTGATTTCGACGTGCTGGCCTTCACCCTCCAGTATGAACTCGGCTACACCAATGTCCTGAACATGCTGGATCTCGCGGGCCTGCCAACGACCGCGCACGACCGCCGAGCGGGGATGCCCCTGGTCGTAGCCGGCGGCCCCTGTGCTTTCAACCCGGAGCCCCTGGCTCCTTTTCTGGATGCCGTGTTCCTGGGCGAGGGGGAAGAAGGCCTGCACGACCTGGTCGAGGTGGTGAAAAAGCACGGTCGGGGCCACAGCTCCCGCGCGGAATTGCTGCGGGCCCTGGCCGGCATTCCCGGAGTGTACGTACCCTGTTTCTACCGCGCGGAGTATGCTTCCGACGGTACCCTGGCCGGGGTCCGCCCCGTCGTCTCCGGGATCTCGGAGCGCGTTCGAAAGCGGGTGGTCCAGGACCTGGACCAGGCGGCTTACCCGACCAAGCCCATCGTCCCCTACCTCGAGGCGGTGCACGACCGGGCGATGCTGGAGGTCTTCCGGGGTTGCACCCATGGGTGCCGCTTCTGCCAGGCCGGAGCGATTTATCGTCCGGTGCGGGAGAAGAACCCCGAGACTCTCCTGGCCCAGGCCGCGGAGCTCTTAAAGAACACCGGGTACGACGAGCTTTCCCTGACCTCGTTGAGTACCACCGATTATTCCCGGATCGGTGAGCTGGTCGGAGCGCTGGTCGACCGCCACCAGGGAGAACAGGTGAACGTCTCTTTGCCGTCCCTGCGGGTGGATGCTTTTGCGGTCGAGCTGGCCCGCGCGGTGCAGGCCGTACGCAAAAGCGGTCTGACCTTCGCTCCGGAGGCCGGCAGCCAGCGCCTGCGGGACGTGATCAACAAGCAGGTGACGGACGAGGACCTCCTGCAGGCGGTCGGGGCGGCCTTTACGGCCGGGTGGCATCGGGTCAAGCTCTATTTTATGTTGGGACTCCCGACCGAGACCCTGGACGACATCGCCGGAATCGCCCGTTTGGCCCGGAGAGTGTTGGAGCGGGGCTGGGAATGCGGCGTGGCCAGGGGGCGCCTCAACGTCACCGTCAGCACGGCGTCATTTGTGCCCAAACCGCACACCCCGTTCCAGTGGGAAGCCCAGACCCCTCTGCCCGAATTGCGGGAGAGGCAGGCTTTTTTGCAGGGCGCCCTCAGAGGCAGGAACCTGGTGTACCGCGGGCACGAACCGGAGACCAGCTTTCTGGAGGCCGTGTTCGCGCGCGGGGACCGCAGGTTGGGGGCCGTGCTGACCCGGGCCCTGGAATTGGGCTGCCGCATGGACGGTTGGCGGGAGTGTTTCCGGTTCGACCTGTGGCAGCGCGCCTTCTCCGAAACCGGCCTTGATCCGGGCGCCTACGCGAACCGGGCCTACCGGTATACGGACGTACTACCGTGGGATCACCTGGACACCGGAGTGGACCGGGAGTATCTGAAGCTTGAGCACCAACGGGCCCTGACCGGAGAGACCACGCCGGACTGCCGGGGACAGAAGTGTGCCGGGTGCGGTCTCTGTCCGGGGCTGGCAGTTGAACCCCGCGTCTTGGAGGCCGGTGGCGGTGCGGGTTAGGCTCGTTTACCGCCAAGAGGGGCAGGCCCGGTTTATTTCGCACCTGGACGTAATGCGCGCCTTTGAACGCGCCGCCCGGCGGGCGGAGCTGCCGCTGGCGTACAGTCAGGGATTCAACCCGCGGCCGAAACTGGTATTCGCCGCCCCCTTGCCGGTCGGCACCAGCGGGTGCCGGGAATACGTCGACCTGGAGCTGGAGGGCGACCTGGCCCCGGATGAAGTATTGGACCGGCTGTGTCGGAACCTGCCGGGAGGGCTTGTGCCTTTCGGGGCCCGGAGCGCCGCCGGTCCGCCGCTGATGAGTTTGGTGAGCCGGGCCTGCTATCTCGCGGCGGGGGATCTGCCCCGGGGGTTTTCGGCAGGACATCTGGAGGAGGGAGTAGCTCGCTTCCTGGCCCGCGGGGAGATTGTAACCGAACGGAAGACCGCCAAGGGAATCAGGCGCAAAGACATCCGTCCAGGCCTCCGCCGTCTGACGGCACAAAGCGACGGTGACCGGCTGAAACTGACTATGGAACTGGAGGCCGGCTCGGCGCGGAACGTACGTCCGGATGAAGTCATGCAGGCGCTGGGGGTTGTCCTGGAGCTGGATGCGGAGAGCTTCAACATTTTGCGGACCGCAGTACTGTCCCGGGAGGGTGTTCTTCTCTGGGACCTGTGAATTAATGGAGGTATGAGGAGGCAGCCAGTGCTGAAAAGAGAAATAGTGATCAGTACCCGGGATAACGCCACACGGGTGGCGCTGCTTGAAAACCGGGTGCCGATGGAGGTATATATAGAGCCGGACGAAGAGATCTGCCTGGTTGGGAGCATTTTTAAAGGTGTGGTCGAGAACGTGCTGCCCGGAATCGAGGCGGCCTTTGTAAACGTGGGGCTGGACCGGAACGCTTTTCTCTACGTGAATGACGTGTTGGGGCAGTCCGGCCGCACGGACGCCGGCATCAGGGACCTTTTGCACCCGGGCCAGGAAGTGATCGTACAGGTGGCCAAAGATCCCCTGGGCAACAAAGGGCCCCGGGTGACCATGCGGGTAAATCTGCCCGGACATTACACGGTGCTGATGCCGACGGTGAACCACATCGGCATCTCCCGGCGCATCGAGGACGAATCGGAACGGGAACGTCTCCGGGAAGTGGTACACCGGGCGCGGCCCAACGGGATGGGCGCGATCGTGCGCACCGCCGCCCGGGGGATCGCCGCCGAGGTGCTGGCCGACGACGTCCGGGAGTTGGAGAAGCTCTGGTATGATATAAAGAAGCGGGAGTCCGGCGCCGCGGCCCCGTCACTGCTGTACCGGGAGTGCGGGCTTTTGCCGCGGATTATTCGGGACCTCTTTACGGAAGAAATCGAACGCCTGGTGCTTGATTCGTTTACCGGCTACGCGCGATCCCTGACCATTCTGGACACCGTGAACCCCAAACTGAAATCCCGGGTGTTTTGGGAAGACAAGCCCGATATCTTTGAAGCCTACAATGTGAACCAGGAGATCAACAAAGCACTGCAGCGCAAGACCTGGCTGCGGTGCGGCGGATACCTGATCTTCGACCAGGCCGAGGCGTTGACCGTGATCGACGTGAACACCGGCCGGTTCACCGGTCGCGTGGACCTGGAGGACACCGTTTACAAGACCAACCTCGAGGCGGCGGTGGAGATCGCGCGGCAGTTGCGGTTGCGCAACCTGGGCGGGATCATCATCATCGACTTCATCGACATGAGCCACGAGGAGCACCGGAACCGGGTGCTCGAGGTGCTGGGCGAGGAAATCAGGAAGGACCGGCGGCGGACCCACATCATGGGGCTGACCCGGCTCGGCCTGGTGGAGCTGACCAGGAAAAAGGTCCATCCCAGCCTGGCGGAGTTATTGCTGAGCAGTTGCCCGCAGTGCGGCGGAACCGGGAAAATTCAAGGCCAGAGGAAAGATCCTCTTCAGGCCGGAAGCAAAGGGCCAGGATCTTACCGGTGGCATCATCGACACACCCGTGAAGGTTGACCTTTGGACCACGGTCTTCGAGCCAGGCGTACGGGCTGGCATCGGCTTGCAC
>JBFLXL010000020.1 GCA_040757205.1 Bacillota bacterium | reverse complement strand
CGCAAACCCATGCTTGACGCTGCCCTGGTTGGGCGTTATAATATAGCATATAGGCTATAAAGGTGAATCACGTGTGGGAGATCGTTTTCTACAAGACGCCAGGCGGAGCCTGTCCGGCAGCCGATTTTATCGCTGTTCCGGACGCAAAAACTCAGGCCAAGATTGCCCGTGCGCTTGATTTGCTGGAGAAGTACGGCTTCAGCCTTGGGATGCCCCACGTCCGGGTGCTGCCGGATACCGGCGGCCTGCGGGAACTCCGCGTTCCGTTTGGCGGGCAGGCTTACCGGCTACTATTCTTCGCCGACGGCAACACATTGGTCCTGGTGCACGGGTTCGTCAAAAAGGCCCAAAAATTGCCGGGCAAAGAGCTACAAACGGCGGCAGCCCGGATGAAAGACTACCTGCAAAGGAGAAGCCTTCGATGAAATGGCGCGACCTGAAAGCAGAACTACTGAAAAATCCGGACTTCAAAAAGGAATACAACGCCTTGGAGCCTGAGTACCGCCTTCTAACGGCCATTATTGAACGGCGCGTTAGGATGGGAGTCACCCAGGCCGACCTGGCCGCCCGGTGCGGCACCACCCAATCCGTCATTGCCCGCATGGAAAGCGGGCGGGCAAACCCGTCCGTCGCTTTTCTCAAGAAACTGGCAAACGCTCTGGATGCGGACTTGGACATCAGCATCCGTCCGCGCTAGACCGCTCCAAACCACTCCCAGCCGCTTGCACCGCGCCTGGATTTGACGTTTAGCCGCTCTTTCGCCCGCCGGAGCGTTCGCTCCGAAATCCCCGCCGCCCGGGCTTCTTTTTGCAGTTCCTTCGCCGCCACCGGCCCGCTGGCCAACGTCGCGGCCAGGAAGTCCACGGCTTCGTCCAGCGCCGCTTTGTCTTCTGTTGCGTCCTGGTCAACGCGGAGCAGGTCTCCGGCGTCAATGTCCACCACTCCGGTCCACGAAAACTGCCCCGCCCGTAGCCCAAACCCCAACGCCGCCCCGGTCTCACACAGCGAATTTTTGATCTGCACCACCGCCCGCTGCCCGTTGCCCGCCTCCCCGGCCAGCAGCACCGACCTGGCAGCCGCCGCGAAGTCAATGCTGCCCAACCCGCGATAGACCGCCCGTCCGGCCGGTGCCTTGCTCAGGTGGCGGATTATCAATACCCCGCACCCGCTCTCTTCTGCCAGTCGCGCAAGATACGCAAGCCGTGGTCTTACCGCATTCGCTCGATGCATGTCCACGTCGCTGCCCAAGTACGCCTGGATTGGGTCAAGAACCAGCAGGTCAGGCCGGTGCGCCAGTACCGCCGCCCGAAGCGGTTCCGGCTGCGCCAGAGTCACCGGGACCACCAAGCCGCCCTTCCCCTGCCCCTGCAGGACAAAAAACTTGCTTAAATCCGCCCCCATTCCGTCCACCCGCACCCGCAATGTGTCTGCCACGCCATCTTCCGCTGTCGCGTACAAAATCGTCCGGCCCTCGGCGGTCAGTTGCGCGCAGATCGCCAGCGCCACCCAAGTTTTCCCGGCTCCTGGGTCACCTTCTAAAATCGTTAGTTTCCCCGCAGGCAAGTATGGCTCCCAGAGCCAGGAGACCGGTTCCGGGTCCACGTCAGCCAAGGCCGTCACCACCGGCATCGGCCCGGCCGCCCCGCGCCCCGGAATAATTTTGAGCATATGCTTGATTTCCCCGCTGGTTTGTGGTATGCTTTTGTCACGCAAGGTTATCTGCTCTCCTTTCTTGGCCCCCGGGGTGGCTACCGGGGGCCGCTTCGTTCACAAAAGAAAAACCCCCGCTGGGGTTCTTCTTTATTACTCTGCTTTCTCACGTCGAATTCCTTTTCGTTTCTGTAAAGTTTTTTTACTCACCCCCTTCCCGCCAGCCCGGGCGCGGATTGGCTGTTACTTTCTGCCGTTTCCGGTCGACCGGTACTCGTGCGCCGCCAGAAACTCTTTCAGCGATTCTTCGGTAATCCGTAGCCCCCTTTCGCTTAACCGGATTGCCTTCAGTCGACCGTTGGCCACAAGTTCGTAAGCGAAACCCCGGCGAATTTTCAAGATTCTTTGGATTTCCGGCACGGTGTAAAGTTTCATTTGTCTTTGCCCCCCCTTTCTGTAAGGTTTTAACCTGACGGCGAAATTCGCCATCAGGTGCTCCAGGCTTTACTTCTCAACCAACCCCACAAAAACAAAAACCCCGCCGTTTGGCGGGGTGCAGGGTTCGGGTAGGATTCCGGACATTTTTTTGGGGTCCCGGAGCAGCCGTTTCCGGCCCGGTGGTATCGTCTTATATCACTAATTCTACTGCAACTTTGCACACCACGTCAAGTACTACTTTTACTACTCTTCCGGCCACTCCCAGCCGTTTTTCAGATAAATTTCCCGTGCTTGGTTGAAGAACCGCTCCCGCTCTTCCGGAGTCATCAACTTATAAAGTTCAAGCACATAATCATGGTCGGTGATCTTCCCCGCTTCCCGTAGTTCTGTTAGTTTTCGAGCCGTCATCATCCTGTGCCACCCCCTTTCCAAACCGCAGTCAATTGTCAACGTAACCCCAACTCTGACTTTATCCAGCCCCGTACCCAGGCCAGGTTGCGGGCATAACGCTCCGCGACAAAGGAATTGAGTGCCACCACCCGCCCCGTCCCGGCTCCTGACTCCTGGCTCTCGAACTCAAACAACAATTCTTCAAGTACCTGCAAATTTTTGTGCATTTCAACTAACTCATCTGCTTTGTCGTGGTCTTCCGGGTCGTCGCTTCCCCACAGCTTGGCAATTCTGCGGTACAATTCGCGTTCGCTATCTACCATTGTCATCCCGCTTGCACCCCCTTTCTTCCCGCCGCTTGCACCCCGCCTTGCGGCTTGCTTGATCACCGCGCCCCGGGCCCCCGCCGCCGGAAGTCAAGGGCGGGCTTTAGCCCGGCGGCGGGAAGGATACCGCAGGCCGCAGGCCAAGGATATGTTCACGCCGCGCACCCTTGACTGGAGACGGCGGGTCTGGGACAATCAAAAAAGCAAGCGGCAGGTTCCCCCGCCGGTCTGCCGCAGGCAGTCCGGCTTGCCCCCAAGCGGCACGGTGGCCGGGAACCGGTCACGGTGCCGCGCCGCCCCCGTAGCCCAGTTCACTCCTTATCTTGTCTTGAGATTTGTCATCGGGGTACCGGTATGGCTCAAGCCTTGCGCCACAAGGACTCAAGGTGGTTTTCCACAGGCCCTTGCCGGTAACCCCGGGCTTGCCCAGTGTTAGTCACGTCTAAGTACCGGCAAGGGCGGTCTAAAACTGGCTCTCAACCCTTGCCGCCCAAGGCTTTGCAGCTCTACCGGCAAGCTCCGCACACCTGCCCGCTAGCCTTCGCCCGCACCCAGGCCAACCAGTTGTAAATGCGGCACCCGCCCCGCAACCCCGGCCAAGAAGAAGAACCCCTGCCGGGGTTCTTCGCCTTCAGTGGTTCCTGGTCCCCCAGGGGTCCGGGGGCGTTAGCCCCCGGGGTGACTTGTTGCTCTTGCCGCTAACCTTGCGCCTTCCACAACGCCCCACACGCCCCGCAACCCCGGCGGGGAATGTTGGACTATATCCCGCTCTTATTTCGCTGCTCCTGCGCCGCCCTGGCATCACTATCCCCACTGCGGGCCGTTGACGCCCCCAGGTGCCCGGTAACCCTGCCGGTCTTTGATGTTCTGAAACTCCTTGACAAGGGCATCATGGGTCAGCTTTTGCTCGGCCCGTGCGACATCCTGCTGCCGGCGGGCGTGCTCCGCTTCCGCCGCCTGGTAATTGGCCAGGGCGTCCTGGTACGCTTGCGGTGCCGCATCCAACTCCGTCTTCAGATCGGCATGCGTGGTCCGAAACCAGTCGCATTCCGCTTTCGCGACTCCAAAGTCATCAGCATAGTCCGGCCCCCGGGATTCTTCCGGAATGTTCAGCACTTCCAGGTATTGCTGCTGGGCAGCCTGGAGCTTGGGTTCGATTTCCGCAAGCTGCTTCCGCACGTTCTCCAGATGCGCGGCCTTCGGGCCGTACATGGCCTTGACTTCCGTAAGCTTGGCCCTGGCTTCGTCGTAAATGGGCTTGTGGGCGTCCAGATTCGCCTTGGCGCCTACCAAAGACTGCTGGGCGGCGCCTACGTAGTGCCGGGCCCCGCTAGCTACACCCCCGTATCCGGGTTGAGAAAATTCCCGTAGTTTAGAAAGGCCGCTCTGGCTGAAGATGTCACGGCCAAAAGCAGTTTGTGAAGCCTGCTGGGCCGGATCGCCCCCACCTATAGACCGACCGGCCCCACGGGCCCCAACTCCCGCACCCATAGCCACCCCTGCATTTGGATCACCTGTGGCGGCACCCATGGCCAAACCCCCGGCCATCGCTCCGCCAGCCGTCAGGCTGGCCCTTCCCAAGCCGCGAAACGCGGCTCCAGCCATCCCAGTGGCACCGGTAGCTCCTGCGGCACCGCCCGCAGCTCCAGCCATGCCCCCCGCGGCAGCACCCCCTGCGGCTCCAGCCACACCCGCGGCGGCGGGCTTGATCATCTTGCCGAGTGCCAGCAGCCCAGCCACGCCAAACATGGCCATCGCCGCCCCCGGCGGCCCGGTGACGGTCTCCGCGCCGATGACGTTGCGCACCAAGCCGGTTAAGCCGGTCAAGGCTATAAGCGCGGCTAGCTTGATCCAAAATGCCTGAGTTGTTGCGTACCAACCCATGCGCGTGTCGGCCTCGGAAGCATGAATTATCAGCAGCAGAAAGGCCAGAACCGCCGCATGAGCCGCCTGAAGAAAGATGTTGGCGATCAACTCTTTAAACCAGACGCCCAAGACATACCTTTTGGCGGGCGCGATGCTGATCACGGCCACCAAAGGTATCAGCCCGACCAGAAGGGCAATGTTGATCTTGCGTATGATGTATTGCCAGTTTAAGACCCCGATACAAAAAGCAGCGATAAAGGCAACAATTGCGTCCCCAAAGGTGATGTTTTGATCAGCCAGGGTTATAAGCCCCAAAAACATAGGGGTTTCGCCCGGCTGAAAAAAAAGCGGCTGGTGGAAAAACGGCAGGGCGATGTGTTTAAACTGCATCACCAAGGCGTAGTTCACGTCGAAAACAAACCCTAGCAGCTGAGGGCCGAACTTCAGCACAATCATGGCCAAGAAAAAGCCCAGGACGTATTCGCGGAAACCCGCTTTGGACTGCGGGTTGGCCATGTTGTACAGAATACCTAGTGCCAGGAGCACCACGGCGACGACTAGCCAAATGGGCACGAATTCGGCCAGGCTGTCGTAAAGTGTCGCCACCGCCCCCATTTCATTTTCGGTAAACACGTGCCAGTAGGGCAGGTCGCGCTGCTGCGGCACACCGTCCACCAAAGGAGCCTGCGTATCGATCATGAACACCAGGGACACCGGATCCTGAAGCCCAAGGACATAGACCAGCCAGTTGGGCCCGGCGATGATCACGCTGGCGGCCAGCCGTTCGGGCCAGCTAGTGTTTTTCGTGTACTCTTGGCGGCGCTCGTCTAGGCTTTGTTGCGGCCTTTCCCCCGGAGCGCTGCCCGCTACTGGCCCCGCCCACGCGAAAAGCAAGCACAGGAGAAGCACAACAACCAGTATCTTGTGCAATTTGGTCCACCTCTTTCTCTTTAAAATTGACGGATGGCGCAGGGAACCACCAAGGTCGCACGGTACAAGGCACAGTGATGGTTGTCCACAGGGGACTTCCGTAATATGCAATGTGCTCAAAAAAGCCGCTACGTAACGGGATGTCAAATCTTCGGGCGGCAGGAAGGCCAGGGAGTAGGCGGCGGTTTGAGAGAGTTCGCCTTGGGAAACCAGGCTTTGCAGCGGAGCAATCAGGTCGTTGAGCTTGAGAAGCTTCTTTAGGTTTTCGCGGGTTTCACCACAAGCTTCAGCAACATCATCTAGGGTTTTAGAAACTGGGTAATTTTTACCCAGTTTTTCCGGCCTGCCTTCCCGCACACCCCAGTACTGTTTCAAGAACTTCGCCCGCCTGGCCTTTCTCAATGGATCGTCGTCCGCCTGCCTTCGCTCTTCGTTGTCGGCATCGTTGAGCTTGAGAAGCCGCTGGGTTGTCCGCTCGTCTTCGCCAGCCGCTTCGGCTATGTCAGCGAGGGTCTTTCTCACGTCAGGGACATTTTGTCCCTCACGATGAGTTTGGGAAAGATTACCTGCTCCATCGTCAGCGACATTTTGACGCTGACAAGGAATGGCTGTTCCTTTGGGATTGCCGGCCTGCCTTCCCGGACACCCCAATATTGCTTGAGAAACTTCGCCCGCTTCGCTTTTCTGACCGGATCGCCGTCAGCTTCCCCGCCCCACTGCCAACCCCGCTACCGCAAGCCACCAGGCCGCCAGCACGGCCACCGCAACGGCGATCCGTTTCTCTTGCTTTGTCCACCCGGGTTCCGGATCCCGACCCGGGCAACTTGAAAATTTGTTTTTCGCACCACCACCGCTTCCCCTGTTTTGAGACGCTTAACTTCATCCGGATGCACCAAGTACTCCCGGACTTGCCGCCGAGTGCCCATTTTGCCGCTGGTCGTCGTTTTCAACCCGGGGATTAAATACTCCACCTGCTGCGTGATTTCGATATTCTCCCGGGTACCGATTATACCCGCTAGCATTTCTGCCGATTTTGCTGAATTTTGCCGCTGGACTATGAACGTATTACAGTTGTCTACGATCTGCTCCACCACCGCTTCTCCGGCGGCGGCTTCGATGTCGGACAGGCTTTGCGTTGCGATTACGGTGCAGAACCCCGCTCCCCGTGCTTTGCCGATTAGGTCCACGACGGCTCGACTGGCGAAGACCGAAAATTCGTCGAAGATCGCATAGACATACCGTTTTTCCCGTTTGTACGATCTAGCGGCGGCGCACTTAAGATCAGCGATGATCAACCGGCCCAACAACCGCGAATATTCCGGGAAAGCCAATGAATCCAGGCTGAATACTGCCACTCCCCCGCCGCCGATCACCCGTTCCAAGTCGATTGCACCCCCGTCCTCGTCAGTTGCGAACAAATGCCCGATCTCGCTCTCCGTTAGCGCCGCCAGTCTGGCGGCCAAACCCTGGATTTCGCCGCCCTGATAACTATGCGACACGTCAAATACTTCTTGCAGCTTGACTTTGTCTTTAATCTCACGCTTGGCCAGCGCTTCCAAGCGCTTCAGGTCCAGATACCGCGCCACGGCTGCTAGGTCGGCCCGGGTGCCGGCCAGCTCAAACACGCGGAACATTAACTGTAAGTACCGTCCCGCAAGAGCCTCGTAATGCATTTCTGACCACTCTGTCAGGTGCAGCAATTTGTCTTTTAGCTCCGTGATCCCGCCGGCCGCCAAAGGGTTATACCGCGCCGATGGCCCGGCCATCGCAAAGTGCCGGAACTCCCGGTTGTTCCGCTCCGCCAGGGCCCGCACCCGGGCCGCCAAGCCAGGGTCACCCTTGCCATCTACTAAAACCAACGGCACCCCCCGCTGCGCCGCTGACTCCACGAAGTTCATAACCGTCGTGGTCTTTCCGCTTCCGGTTGTTCCCACCAAGAACAAATGTTGGTTTAATTCGGCGTCAACTAACACTACCCGCTTCCCGTTGCCCTTTTCCACGCCCAGAAGCACTCCGCCCCCTGGGTGCGCCGCCCTGTTGATCGCCACTAGCGCCCGCTTTTCCCGCCAGGACGGCCCTTCCTTGACCGCCACCTTTCCTTCTCCCAGTTGGCTTTTCGCTTTCCACCGCGCCACCAACACCCCCGCCGCGACCCCTGCGGGCGTCGGAATCAGTAGCGGCCACCACTCTATCCCCGCCGCGTTCTGCTTTACCAAGCCCCTTGCCGCCATCCCCCAGGCGGAAAAATAAGTCTCCACCATCCCGGGCACGGTCAACACGGCAACTTGCACTGCTCCCGCCACCCCCGCCGCCACGGCGAACCACCCCGTCCCCCAGTGCGGGGCAACGACGTATCTAAACACTGTGTACGCAAGATACCCCGCCACCACAGCCGGGGTAAGCAGCATCGCAAGCACGACAAGAACAAGCCCCAACGCTAGCCAAAAACCTTCATCACTCTGCTGCTTCGACATCGCCAAACACCCCCCGGACCGTCTTAACACTTGCGAAATCACCAAGCTTCATCGCTTCAACTATATCTGTCAGCCTGGCGGCTTGCGACCGTGATTTGCAGAAGAACGTTACGTTCGTAACGTTAGGGTTCCGCAGGTGCTCACGGACAACTTTTTCATACCTGGCAGTCGTTTTGTAACTAATTTCAAGCTCCAGCGCCGTCCAGCCGCCATTGCCGTTTTTGATTAGTCCGTCGGGCACGTAACCTTCCCGCCGCTTGCGCCCCGGGTCGTACAACTCCGCCCGCAACTCTCGCTCCGTTCGGAATTCGCATCCGGATTTTGCGTAACTTAGCAGTACGTCTGCTACCAGCCAGTCGTGCGCTAATGTTGCAAGACGCAACTTCGCCCGGGCCGTGCCCCCGGCTGCCTTCGCGCCCGCGGCGGTCAGAGTGAGCGCATCGGGCATCCCGCGCCGGGTGTGATGGCGGTGCAGGTAGCCCCGTTGCTCCATTACCGCCACCCGGTGGTAGACGGAATGCATGCTCATATCCATCGCTGCCGCAATGTGCTTGCTGTTTAGCACGCCGAAACGGTCGATCAGCGTCAAGATTTCTTGGTCGCGCTCTGTTAGCACTTGCTTCCCGCCCCTTTCGCTCAGGTTTCAATCTCAGTGGTAACCCCCGTCCCCGCATTCGACCACCCCTGCTTTCAACCCCCAACTCCCCGATTTTGGTGGTAACTTCTACCAGTACCGCACTCAACTAACATTGCATTGAACCGCTTTTGTAGCAGTTTTAGTGGTAACCATTACCAGTACCGCCCACGGCTAACATTACATTGAACCACTTTTGTAGCAGTTTTAGCGGTAACCCCTGCTCCCAGCTCCCAGTTTTCGTTTCCAGTTCTTCGCTTTTCAGACTAACCCAGAGAGCCGCGCCGCCCCCGCTCTAGGGATTGTGCATCTCACGTCAGCCTGCCACCCTACCACAGTACACGCAGTGTACGTTGTGGGAGGGTGGCAGGGTGCAGACCGGGCGCGAAGCGCACGGTCTGAGTGAGATGCTACAAGCCCTTGCGGGGGCGGCGCGGCGAACGGTCAAACCCCGGAAATTCCTATCCCATTTTTCCATAAAACCCCACCCAAACGGACTTGGCACCCTTCTTGGTACCCCTTTTTCGACTTATCCACAGCCCTTTATCCCACTTTTGCCATCTCCGGCCTGTTTCGCCGTCTGGCATCAACCCAAAAAGCCGACCAGGAGTGCCCGAACACCCCCGGTCGGCCTGGAAGCCCTGCCAGTTTCTCCCTGCCAGATTTTAGGTTATATTAACTCAACCGACTGGCCCGAACCGGTTGGTTTCGCCGCTGGCCGGGACTGGTAAACCGCTTCGATGAACACGACGGGGACGACTTCGCCATCACGCCCGATCCGGGCCCGGCCATGGCAAACTGGCGGCTGGACGGCGACTATCTGTAAGGATTTAACATTCTGCTCCCACCAGAGAGAATTCCACCCCGTTACAAACTCAATTGCCCCACCTGCGCCCGCTTCCACCGGAATCACTGCTACCGTAATCCCGCCCCCCGGCGGCACGGTCACCACCCAGCCGCCGCTGGCGGTCGGTTGATACGCTATCTCCCCGCCCTGGGCCAACACGACATCGTGATAGATATACTCACCGTCCGTCCTTGCCCGGGTGTTCCAGCCATCCCGCCACCCGCTAGGCACGTCGCATACTTGTAGCAACGTGCAATCGCCGTCCCGCCGCGCCGCCCCCATCCCGTCCACCTTCGGCTTCGTCGCCGTCTCCACCGTTGGTTCCGCCTTCACCGCCCCCACTGATTCTGGTTCCGGCACCTGCTCCGGCGGCGGCACCGGCTTCACCGCCTGCACCACCGGCTTCACTTTTGCCGCCACCGGGGGCTCTCCCGGCCCGCCAGTTGCAATCCAAACCCCGCCGCCCGCCACCAGGCCCACCGCCAGAAGAATCAGCGGGATCAACCGTCTGCGCCGCTTCCTACCGTTACCTGTTTGATTCACCTGGCATCGCTCCTTCTAAGATTTTGTTTATCAGTTGCTCTCCAGCGGTCAACGCCGGATGCTCCCAGCCCGCCGCCCCCGCCGCCACGACTACTACAACCAAAATCGCCACTAACCATACCGCGTCCAGGGTTAAACTCCACACCACCCGCACTACTGCCACTCCGCCCCCCAGAAGCCGCCCCCGCCACTCAGGCTCCGCAGCCGGAGCAGCAACTGGTTCCTGGGCCGCCGCCCCCGCCGCCGGGACTGGCGGCTTTACCAGCCCCGCCGCCTGCTCCAATTGCCGCTTGCGCTCCCGCATGCGCTTCATCATCCGCAATGTGGCCAGCATCATTGGCACCCCTGCGGCATGCAACCGCACCAGACACAGTCGCCCGCGCCCCGAAATTCCGCCCCCGCCGGTCTCCGGTGCCGGTATTCCACGTAGTGACTGGTTTGTTCAGCCAGGGTGATGCGCGGGGACCAGGGGCTCTGCCCCACCAGAGCCGGAAAGCCGGGCGCGGAGACCGCGGTGCTGTAGTCCACGCGGGCGTCAACGGTCATCGACCGACCATCCCGCACCGGCCTGGCTACAGTGACCGTCCCTTGGCCGCCCAGCAGGCCGGTGCGGAGGATCTCTTCCCCTTTGGCCTTGGCCGTGCTTGCGTTTCCGGTCACGGCCACGGTATGGGCCGCTTCCCGCGCCGCGCTTGCCGCCACGATGTTGTTGTTGAGCAAGATCGCGAAGTTGACGATGCCCAGAAACAGGGCGATGAGTAGCGGAAATATGAGCGTGAATTCCAGCATGACCGAACCATTTTCGTTGAGTTTGTAGCGCACGGTACCTTTCCCCCTTTTGTAGTTAGTAGCCCCCGGGGTTGGTCCCCGGGGGCTCAAAACCTACGGGCAGGCGTCGCCCGGCGGCGGGTTTTCGCCTTGTTTTCGACCGCCTTCGATGCGTTCGTAAAACGTCCCCGCCTGGCCGCAATCTGCGGCGGCCAGCGATTCGATCCCCGCGACCTTTAAAAGCGTCGTGTCCATCGTCCCCGCCGCCCGCACCCTTACCGACGGGTACTGCGAACCGCTCCGGAATATTTCAACGCTTTCGCTGGTCTTTGCACCCCCCGCTTCGGGGCGCATGAAGCGGGGCCAGTTCACATCCAGCGTTTCCTGGGCCACGGTTCTTGCACTCGCCGGGTACTCGATCCAGCGGCGTTCGATCCCCAAAAAATAGTCACATCTGTGCTGCCGCCACCCGCCCCGGTCGATGAGATGTGCTTCCGCCCCGGTCATCGTCCGGGGCGGTTTCCATTCGCAACTGCAACTCACCACACCGTCTGCGCTAGTGGTACATACCCACTCCCCTTGGCCCACGGTAATTTTTACCATCCGTTGTGCTTCCAGCGAGCCCGCCAGCGCGGCGGCGTCCACCGCGGTCCGAAGGTCTTCCCTTGCCACCCACAGCCGGGCGAAGTCGGTCGCCAGCCCAGCGAAAAGGAGCAGGATAGAAATCGTCAGGACGGTGAATAAGAGCGCAAAGCCGCGTTCGTCGTTTTTCACTTTCATCATCATGAGATTATCTCATACCGAAGCGGCGAATCGGGTATCTCAAACTCTAGTCGCTCTTCGACCCGTACCCTCGCTTCCGCCCGGTTGTTCGCCGGGTTGCAGTCTTCGATCCCCACCGGCCAAGCTTCGGCGGAGTAGGTGACATTCCCCGCCCGGTCGTGACGCACCACATCACTGAAGGTGCGGCTTTGGCCCTGAGCCAAGGTGAAGTTTTGCCAGGAACCGTGGCCGAACCTGAACCGAACGCCGACCGGGCCGGCGGGGCCGTCTCTGCCCCGCGTGACGACGGCCGTCAGCTGGGTGTTGTCGCCGACAAACCGCTTGCCAGCGGGATGTTGAGACAGTTTGACCGAGATGTCGGTACAGGGCCGCAAGATCGGCGCTTCGGCCCGGTTGTTGGACCAATTTTTGTCCTGCCCCTGGACCGGGTTGATGCGGGCTAAAATCATCTCGCTGGCCGCCTGGACGGTGAAACTATAGCGATATTCTTTCACGTCGCCGGGCTGGAACAGGACGTGCCCTTGGGCGTTCGGCGCGTCCGCCGGGACGACGGGCTGCAGATTGATTGCATGCTCCGCCCCGGCTACGTGATGCAGCCGCAGCCAGGCGGTTTCGGCCTGCGGGTGGTCTTCGTTGAGCCTGTAGCGCACGGTGCCCGAAAGTGCCTGGCCGTTCTGGCCTTCGAAGCGATTGGGAATCAGCTCCACCGAAAAGTCGGGCCGGACGGGCGGCGGCGGTAGCTTAAACGAAGTCGGAAATAACGGAATCGTCAAGTAGAAAATCCGGCCGTCTCGCAGTTGGTGAAACATGCGGCCCATGCCAAAGCTCACACTTGTCGGCGGATCAAGTACGTGAATGTATTTCGCCAGGTTCGTGATGAATTCATCATCTTCGCAGTACTTGTAAATCAACACTATTCCTTCGTGTCCAAAATCCATGCGGTCAAGAAACTCAAGCCACTCTTTGTTCAATGTGAAACCCGGCACTGTGGCGACGGGGCCTTGGTCTGAAACAACAGCCAAAGCCCCCAGGAACGCCGATTGCGACAGCATTTCAAAGACCGGATCGCTGGAGTCGGCCCGGTTGAATCTGCTGCTTAAGATTCTTGGTTCACCGCGACCCGACAGAAACTGCGCGACCCGGCCATCTTCCCAGGGTTCCGCGATCCAGTTCCGCGACGTGAACCAGCCACCCGCCCATGCGTCGTGGCGGAAAAGGGTGTTGGTGTACTTCGTCTCTTCAAATGTGTAGCCCAGATAGCGGTGATGCCCTTGATCGTACTCATGCGGTTGTCCGTAGGTGAACACGTGCCGGTTTCCCCACAAGTCAGGGTTTGCGGCATGGTTGCCGTGTTCGCTCCTGTCCTGATGATGATCTAGCATCAAACCGTACACCTGCCGAATGTCCTGGTTCGCCCCTATCTTGGCTTCTGCGAAGCTCAAGCCCGCCATCACGCCCCGGAACTCTTCCCGCGATTTGTACTCTTTTTCCGTGCCAAAAGCAAGCCCCGGCATCAATGCCAGGGCCAGGATCACTGTCAGTATGCCTGTTATTAGTTTCACCTGACGTCCCCCCAAATTACAACATTGATCAAGCTGTTCCTGGCATTGCTACCAACCGTCACATCTTTGCCGCCGACCACAAGGCATTCCGATCTCACGCTTGCCATCGCATCCCGAGTCTTAACCTTATGTTCAAAGCGATTTAACATCAAATCCACGTCTGTTTCTGAAAACTTGCTCTCCAAAATTGCCCGCATCACTTTAAAGTTCTGATCTGCATTCGCCTGGATACAGACCGACAGGGCCAACTCAGCCTTGTGCTGGTCGTCGGCCAGCCGGGGATTCAAGCTCCAAAAGCTATGCTGCACCGGAATCTTGTACCCGCTTTTCACCACATACCGCCCCAGCACCGGATCCACCCCCGCTACGCCCGGCTGCGGCTTCGCGCCCAGGTGCTGCAACACCGCGCCCACGTCCGGCTTCGGCTGGCCCGCCGCCCACGCCACCACCACCTGGTTCACCGCGTCCCACTCTACCTGGTAGCCCAAGGCTTCGGCCACGAACCTTGCGGGCAGGAAGGTCCGCTGCCCGCGCACCGCCGGGGCCACGTCCATCGTCCGGGCCGTGCCGCCGGATTTAATCGTTTTGCTGCCAACCGCCAGTTCCACCGCCGGAAAGCCGGGTTCAGTTAGCGTGACCGCCGGGTTTTTGAAAGCGATATGCTTGTCCGTGACGCCCAGGGCGTTGCTTAGAAACCGCACCGGTATGAACGTTCGTCCGCCAGCCGTATACGGCGCCACGTCCATTGCGACACCAGGTACCCGGTTGTCGATAAAGTACTCCTTCTCGCCGACTTTGAATACTACGCTTTTAACCAATTTTTGCGCTTCGTACACGTCCACGCGGGTATCCGCCACCCCCGCCGCTCCCGCCGGCCCGGCGGCCAGGGACAAGATCAGTAATGCCGCAAGGATTTTCGTTTTCATGCTTGAAAATCACCCTTTCTCAGTTATCAGTTGTCAGTTATCAGTTGATAGAACGCTATTCAGTTGTCATGTTATATTATACCATGTTTTGCTTCGTTTCGCAACACCCCCTGGCGCAGTTTATAAAAACCGCCGCGTCGCCCGCAACCCCGCCACCCGCAACCCCGCCACCCGCGCTTCCAAATTTTTTGTCTGCTCCCCGAATTTCCGTTGCTTCCACCGTTTTTGCCGTTTTTTCGCCGCATTTCGTGAAAAAGACAAGACTATCCCCCCTTGTTGATTTTTTTCGCCCGGGCCGCGCCGCCCCGCCCCGGGGGCGGCTGGCTGCGTCCGCGCATCGCTAGATCGTATTCAATTGTCAAAAAGCATACAAAAAGACACGCTTTCGCGCAGTATCGCGCATTAACGTGTCTTTTTCTTTGCTTTTTAAAGCAAAAAGCACACTTCGCTTTTACGCAAAAGCATGCCCTTTCTTCGCTGCCAGAATTTGACAGCACTGACACTATTTCAGCATCAGCTTGATTTCTTTACGCTCCAGCCATTCAGGCTGGAGAAGTCGCCCTGCGGCCAGTTTCTGGCTCAAAGCTTTACGCCCAGTCCCTCCGGGACCGGTAAAAATCTTAGCTCCGATAAAAAGACATCTACAGCAATTTAAACACATTCACATTTACATAATCAAGTCGAAATCTATGAATCTTTGTTATAATTGTTATAATCATACTGAATACAAAAACCGGCAAAGCCATGATAACATCAACTTAAACTGCCAGGGAGAGTGCCCCGTGGATGAAATTTCGACTTGGCCCGCATTGAAGAAAAGCAGGACCGCCAGGACAAGGGTCTGAACCTGCACTGGCAGGAGATCATGGCGATGAAGAGCAAGAGACGCTGACCGCCCCGTCCCGCCCGT
>JBFLXL010000019.1 GCA_040757205.1 Bacillota bacterium | reverse complement strand
CTCGATCCAAGAGGTCCGGGGGCCGGGAACGTCAACTGTCACGGCTCCCGGTGCCATCCACTCCCGGCAATGACGAGTGCCATTGGCACGCGTCAATCAGTGACAAATAGCTCCGGCAGCAACACCCAGGTTATGGGTGACCACGACGATACTGTACAGGTCCTTGAGCTGCAAAAGCAGTTCTTCGATCTTGGCGGTGGCTCTCGGGTCCAGAGCCGAACATGGCTCGTCGAGCAGAATCACCTCCGGCATCACCGCCAACACCCGGGCGATGCACAGGCGCTGTTGCTGCCCGCCGGAAAGGCTTAAGCCGGACCGGTGGAGCTTATCTTGAACCTCTTCCCACAGGATGGCGCGCTTCAAGCTTTCTACCACGATGTCTTGAGTATCCCCTTTTGTGATTTTCGGGTTGTGTTCACGAACCGCAAAGGCCACGTTGTCGAATATCGACATGGGGAAGGGGTTCGGCTGCTGAAAGACCATCCCGATTCTCCGGCGCACGCGAACCACATCCGTGTCCGGCCGGTAGATGTCCTCGCCGTCCAGAATAATGCTTCCTTCCAGGCGGAAGGAGGGGATCAGGTCGTTCAGGCGGTTCAAACAGCGCAGGAAGGTGCTCTTGCCGCAGCCCGAAGGACCGATCAAGCCGGTGATGGACCGGGGTGTCAGCTTCAGGTTCAGGCCGTCCAAAACCCGGTGTGACCCGTACCACGTAGACACTTCTCTCACTTCGACGCATCCGGTTTGCCCTGGGTTCACCTCTTTTAATCCTCCTTAAATCGGCTGAACCGCCCCAGATAGTCCACAACGGCGTTTAAGGCCAGGATAATGACAACCAGGACTAACGCGGCTCCAAAGGCCTTGTCGGCCGCGTTGCCCTCCCCGGCCGGCGAAGAATAATAAATGTATGAAGTGAGCGTGCTACCGGTATTTTGCAGGGTGGCCGTCCAGTGCTGCGGTTCCCACCACGGTTGGGGACCGGTGAGGGTCATACTGCCTCCCAGGCAGAGCCAGACGATGGCGGTATCCCCGGCAATGCGTCCGACGCCCAGGACCACCCCCGTGACGATGCCGGCGGCGGCGGCCGGCAGAATTACCTTGCGGACGGTCCGCCACTTGCTGAGGCCCAGCGCAAAAGCGGCCTCACGGTAGGAACGGGGCACAGACCGGAGCGCTTCCTCGATCGACTTGGTCACAAAGGGGAGGATCATCATCGCCATGGTCAGGGAGGCGACCAAAAAGCTGCGGCCAAAGGCCTTGGCATCCGTCACGCCTTCCACCATCGTACTGAAGACGGAAAGCTTGGGGTGGGTAAAGACCGCCAGGCCGAATACCGCGAAGACGATGGTCGGAACTCCGGACAGCACGTCGATGCCCGTCTGCAGGGTACCGGCCAGGCGCCCCTCTTTAGCGTATTCCGCCAGGTAAATCGCCGTGGCCAGCGCCCAGGGGAGAGCGAACAGGGTCCCGAGGGCGGTTAGAAAGATGGTCCCCAGAATGGGCGCCAGGATCCCTCCGGTGAGAGCCTCGACCAGGCTCGGTTGGGGGTCGGTGGTCAGAAACGGCACATCGAGTACGTGCACCCCTTTGACCACCAGAAACAAAACAATCCCAAGGCAGATCGACAGGGCAAAGACCCCGGAGAACCAGCTCCAAAGGTGTCCGGCCGGATTATGCCTGGCCACGGGATACACCTCCCTTTCGGCTCCAGCCGGTGACCACCCTGGCGAAGAGGCTCAGCAGCACCGAGGAAAACAGAAGAAAAGAAGCGCAGGCGAAAAGGGCGGACTCAATGGCCGGCACCCCCGTTCCCTCCGCATTGTCCACGATCGTGGAGGCCAGGGTGCGCATCGGCTCCAGGAAGAACACCGGGCCATGGGAGAAGCTGGGAATATGGGCGACGCTGCCGGTCACCATGGAGAGGGCGATCGCTTCGCCAACGGCCCTGCCGGTGGCCAGAATCGCGCCGGCCAGAATTCCCTTGCGGGCGACAGGCAGCATTACCTTTACGATGGTGCGCCATTGTGAAACACCGAGCGCATGGGAGGCCTCCTTAATAGCGGCGGGGTACGGCTCGCAAGGCATCACTGGACAGGGCGATGAAGATCGGGGCGATCATCATGCTGAGCACGATCATTCCGGCGAGCAGGCTGGTCCCGTCCATAGCGCAGACGTTAATCATGCGGAGGGCGAGTTCATTGTCGATAAAGGTATCGGCGATAAAAGGAACGACTACGATCAGGCCGACCAACCCATACACCACGGACGGAATCGCGGCCAGGAGACGCACGGTGGATTCGAGCGGCTTTTTCAGCCGGACTGGACACATTTCGACCAGGAATATGGCGCAACCCAGTCCGAAGGGCACGGCGATGAGCAGGGCGCCGAAAGTGGTGTACAAGGTACCCGTGATCAGGGGGAGGGCCCCGAACTGCCAGACCGGATCGCCCGCCCCGCCGACCCAGGCTCCGACAAACTGCTCGTCCCACCCGCCGGTGGTGACAAAAGCCCACCCGTTGGCCTCCAATACGGGTATTCCGCGGCTGACCACAAAGAGCATCACGAAGAAAACAAGTATGCCGCTCAGCAGGGCAAATACCAGAAGCAGCCCTTCAACGAGCTTTTCCTTCAACGGCACGCGCCTCTTACCGGCGGCGGCGCGCTTCGCGGCCGTTTTCACGGGTTGAGCGGCATCGCTGCAAACATTTCCCAAGGCTTGCATCCCTTCCTTAACCCTTATCTTTCAAGAGACCGGCAAGTGCCCCCGCCCGCTTTGCGGCAAGCGGGCGGGAGTGTCCATTTTGAGGAGGGATCTCACTTGCGGCTATTCATCGTCGGCTCGTGCGAGGGTGAAAATATCCTCTAAGTAAGAAGGCGCTTATTTCACGGGCAAGTACTCCTTGGCCACGATCTTCTGGCCTTCTGCGGAGAGAACGCATTCCAGGAATTCCTTCGTCAGGCCGGCGGGCGCACCCTTGGTAACCATGAGGAAAGGCCGTACGGCGCGGTAAGCGCCGCTCTTGGCGTTCTCGACGTCCGGGGTGACCCCGGAGATCTTAAGGGCTTTCACCGTGTGGTCAACGTAACCCAACGAAAGGTAGCCGATCGCGTTTTTGTCTGCGGCGACCGCTTGGCGCACCAGACCGCTGGACGCGCGCTGCTTGGCCATAACCTACCATCTGCCGGTTAAGAGGCAGTTAAGAACGCATTAAAAAAACAAAAAATCTCAAGGGGGGATTTAATCTTCAGCGCCGCCCGCAGACCATCAGAACCAGTTCGACATAGCAATGAGTGTTAATTGTTGGTTGTGGAGACCCGCACGGTGAGACCGCACGGTGCCGGTTTGCGGGTGGGACCCCCACCCGGTGTCAGGACTTTCAGGAGCTTCCTTGAGCTTCCGGATTCTTGAGGGAACCACAGCCGGCTTCTTGCCCAATCGTGCCGCCGGCACCGGGTTTGGAGACGGCGTGCTTAAAGCCGCCGGTGTCCACTCCGCGCAGCTCGAGCACCGCCAGTCTAAAGCTGGTGGACAAAAGCGCCGCATCGGCTGCCGCCCGTTCGAGGTCGCCGACTGTGGCAATCTGCATGATTTGCTGCCGCAGCTGGCGAAGGTCGGGGAAAAACCCATGTATCACCTGCTTTTCCCCGGGCGGGGAGTTGAGAGTCTTCTCCGGGGTCCAGTCGTGCCTTTCTACGCTGGTCACTTCTTCTTCCGCGGCCTGGAGCCTGCTTTGAACCTCCGGGTGGGTGATGCCGTCCTCGCGGGCGAACCGGATTGCTTCCTTAAGCGACCCGGCTATTGTGGAAAAGTGTGCTCTGGCGCAAGCAATGCACCCGATACCGATGCCGATACCGGCGTTGTCTGTAAAACTATGGTTCACATCGACACCTGCTTTCTAAGGCCCAATAATATTTTATCTCTCAGAAATATACTCTCTCCATACTGCAGCGGAATCATTCCCGTGACCAGGGCCTGATGCCTTCTGATTTTCCCTTTGATTTGGCAAAGCGAAACCCGCTATAACACCCAAGGGTTTCCCGTGTGCCGTGCCGGCGTGCCGGGTTTGCTATTGACAATAGCACCGTTTTGTGTACGATATTGGGGTATGGATAAGGAAAACACCGGGGAAAATAGGAGCCTGTGGGAGTATTCCTTTTTTCTACGGCACAAACAAACTATCTGGAAGGACCTAAGTGGGAAGTGCTTTTTAGAAGCCTAATTGCTCATACAGGCTGCCTGGCCGAGGGCGGTTAGGGTTGGAGTCTACAGGAGGCTGTTACCCGTCTTCAGGGAGGTAAAGGCCCGTTTATGAAGCCCGCAAGCGATCCGGCGCCGGTAGTCGGCGTGATTATGGGCAGCCGCAGCGATTGGGAAACGATGCGGCATGCCTCCGAGGCATTGTCCGAACTGGAGGTGCCTCACGAGTGTCGCGTGGTGTCCGCGCACCGCACTCCCGAGTTCCTTTTTGAATATGCGAGTACCGCCGAAGCCCGGGGACTGCGCGTAATCATCGCCGGGGCCGGTGGAGCCGCTCACCTGCCGGGGATGACGGCCTCCCGCACCACCCTCCCGGTCCTGGGCGTACCGGTCCAATCCCGAGCCCTGCAAGGCCTCGATTCGCTTTTGTCCATCGTCCAGATGCCGAAAGGCGTTCCGGTCGGGACGCTGGCCATCGGCGAGGCCGGCGCGGTGAACGCGGCTTTGCTGGCCGTGTCCATACTGGCGCTGACCGACCCTGCTCTGCGGGAAAGGCTGCAATCCCGGAGGCGGCGGGAGACGGCCCGCGTCCTGGAGGAGCAGTTGTGAAAACGGTGTTTCCGGGCGGCCGCATCGGGGTGCTGGGAGGCGGCCAATTAGGCTGGATGCTGGCCCTGGAAGCGAGGCGGATGGGATACGGGGTGGGCGTGCTGGACCCCGTGGCCGGTTGTCCGGCGGCGAAGGGCGCGGACTTATTCCTGCAGGCGCCCCTGGATGATGTCGAGGCCGCCCTGAGGCTGGCCGCCCAAGTGGACGTGGTGACCCTCGAAAATGAGTTCGTGCCGGCCGCGCTCCTGGCCCGGCTCGAGGGAACCGTGCCGGTCCGCCCAAGCGCCGCCGTGTTGCGTACCGTCCAGGACCGCCTGCTGCAGAAGGAGTTTCTCAAAGCGGCCGGTTTTCCCCAGGCACCCTTCGCGGCGGTTGACGATCCCCGGCGCCTTGGCGAAGCTGTCCGCGCGGTCGACTTCCCCGCCGTGCTCAAGAGCCGGCGGGGCGGCTATGATGGAAAAGGCCAGGTGCTTGTGACCGAGCCCGGCGCGCTGGAGAGCGCTTGGCGGGCCATCGGCGGCCGGCCGGCCGTGCTGGAAACGCTCGTTCCTTTCAGGAAGGAGATCGCGGTGGTTCTGGCCCGCTCCGTGCCGGGCGAGATGCGGGCCTACCCGGTGGCCGAAAACGTGCACGTGCGCCATATCCTTCACACCACCAGGGTGCCGGCCGGGGTTTCGGAGCGGACCCGCCGGGAGGCCGAACGGATGGCCTGCGGCATCGCCGAACAGCTCGGGCACGTCGGGGTGATGGCGGTCGAAATGTTCGTTTTGGGTGACGAGAGCGTGCTGGTCAATGAGATCGCTCCCCGGACGCACAACAGCGGGCACTACACTTTCGGCGCCTGCGTCACCTCTCAGTTCGAGCAGCATCTGCGGGCGGTCTGCGGTTTGCCGCTGGGCGATCCCGCGCTGCTCTCCCCCGCGGTCATGGTGAATCTGCTCGGAGACCTTTGGCTGGAGGGCCCCCCGCGTTGGGAAACGGTGTTGTCGCGCCCGAACGCCCGCCTGTACCTTTACGGCAAAGAGGAAGCAGGGGTGGGCCGAAAGATGGGGCACGTCCTGGTCGTCGATGCCGACACGGACCGCGCCTTGCGGGAGGCGGAGGAGATCGCGGCGCGGCTCGGCGCGAGCGGCGCCTCGGCCCCGGCCGGGCGGCCGGCGGCGGGGCGGGCGGAAGATGGGCGCGATGCTGATTAAGAGAGGCGGCGCGCGGTTTCGTTTCCGCAGGGCCGGCCGCGCACCCCGGACACCCGGCCGCTACCACGGGTGCGCCGCCGTGCTGAGCACCAAGCACGGCAAGGAGGCGGTCGTCGCCCCTCCCTTAAAGGCGTTGCTGGGGCTTGCGGTCCAGGTGCCGGCGGGGCTGGATACCGATGCCCTGGGCACTTTTACCGGCGAGGTCGAGCGGGTGGGTACTCCGCTGGAGATTGCCGTGCGAAAGGCCCGCCTGGGGATGGATGCCGCCGGCCTGTCCCTGGGCCTGGCCAGCGAGGGGAGCTTTGGTCCCGACCCCCGCGTCCCGTTCGTACCCCTGCACCACGAACTGCTGGTTTTCGTGGACGACCGGCTCCAGATCCAGGTGGTGGAGCAAATGACGACCCACCGCACGAACTATGAGCACATCACCGCCGCCTCTTTCGCCGACTTGGGCGATTTCCTCGACCGGGCCGGTTTCCCGTCTCACGCCGTGGCGGTGCGGCCGAATGCCGGGTTCAAAACCCGGCCGCCGCACAAAGGCCTCCGGACGGTCGAAGCCCTGCAGGCTGCATTGCGGGAGTGTGCGTCCGCCTCGCGCGACGGTCTGGCCCGGGTGGAGACGGACATGCGTGCCCATATGAATCCGTTGCGGCTCGCGGTCATCCGCCGGCTCGCCTTCCGCCTCGGGCGCCGGCTGCTCAGGCGTTGCCCCGCCTGTGAAACTCCGGGCTGGGGGGTGGTCGATGTGGTCAAGGGTCTGCCCTGCGCGGAATGCGGGCACCCCACCGGGCTGGTCAGTGAATTGGTGGCGGCCTGTCCCCTTTGCACGCACCGTGCCAACCGGCCGCGTTACGATGGTCGGAGGGCGGCATCGGCGCACGCTTGCCCGTACTGCAATCCGTAGAAAACCGAACGGCTTTCGGGAGGTGATGCGGGATCAGAATTTTAGGAGTCAGAATCCAGAATTCGGGAGTTAGGAGTCAGGAACTGGACCGCACGTATTGTGAAGTCCCAGGTAAACCCGATTTTCTTGAATTTTAAGGAGGTTAAAAGTAATGAAATGTCCCGTATGTAATGTCGGCTTGAACATGACCGAGCGGAGCGGCGTGGAGATTGACTATTGCCCGCAGTGTCGCGGTGTCTGGCTGGACAGGGGTGAGCTCGACAAGATCATTGCGCGTGCAGAATCTCAGGATTCGCCGGGGGACAATCGCCCGCGACCGTCGGGGGAACGCCCGCCACAGCCGGAGAAACAAAGTGGTTACGAGAAAAAGCACAAGCGGAAGTCGTTTCTCGGGGACATGTTCGAATTTGATTAACCTCAAGCTCAAGCCGCGGATATGTATTCTGTATTATTCGCGACAACCGCCTCGATTTTGGTTGACTATTGATCGAACAAAGTGCTAGGATAAGGGCTATAATCTTCAAGCAAGCCGGTGTCGGCGCAGCCGGCGGGCGGAAGGCGTGGGTATCGGCGGAGCCGGCGGCGTGTGCGCGGTTAGTCTCTTGCGCATTCGAGGCTGTTATGGGTTGAGGGTGGGTGGTTGACGGCCCTGATTGACCTCAAATTGGGGCCGTTTGCTTTCCACCGGCTCGAGGTTCGTTTTGGTGCTCCGCTGAGTTCACCGAACGCGGCGGATCGGACTTTTTGGATTCAGACCGGATAAGCACTGGGATGGGCACATTGGTGCAGAGAGGGTGGAATGCGTGGCGAACATGTTCGAGGTGGCCCTGGCCAATCTGACGTCCCCGGTAATCCTGTTTTTCGGCTTGGGCGTGCTGGTCGTCCTGGCCAAGGCAAAGGTTGAGTTTCCAGGTTCGATCAGCGAGTTTATCACTATTTACCTTTTGATCGCGATTGGATTCAAGGGCGGAGTGGCGATCGCCGAGGCCGGCCTGACGGTGGACATGGTTTGGGTGATTCTGGGTGCCGTCTTGTTGGGTGCCGTCATCCCGGTTTATTCTTTTTATATTCTCTGGCGGATCGGTAAATTGAAAACCGACGATGCGGCCGCCATCGCCGGCCATTACGGGTCGATCAGCGTGGTCACCTTCTTGGCGGGTACGGCGTTCCTGGGTCTCCTGGCTGTGGATTTCGAGGGTTTCATGTACGGTTTGCCGGCCATTATGGAATTGCCGGGCATCGTGGCCGCCCTGATTCTGGTGGCGTGGATCAAAGAAAAGAATCGGAACGGTTCGGCCCAGGCGAGGAGCACTCTGGGCCGGACGGTCAGGAAGGTGGTCCTGAGCAAGAGCGTCGTTCTGTTGTTGGGCGGGCTGCTGGTCGGTTATATCGCCGGGCCGCGGGGGATGGCCGGCGTGGAGGTCTTCTTCCAGGGTATTTTCCTGGGGATTTTGTGCCTCTTCATGTTGGAAATGGGGACCATCGCGGGTGATAAACTGGCCGACCTGCGAAAGACCGGCTGGTTCCTGGTGCTCTTCGGTATTGTGATGCCGCCCGTAAATGCTTTGTGGGGCTTGGCGGTCGGGATCATGACCGGTCTGGGCGTGGGGGGGACGACGCTGTTGGCGGTGCTGGCCGCCAGTTGCTCCTACATCGTGGCTCCGGCGGCCATGCGGCTGGCCCTGCCCAAGGCCAATCCGGCCCTGTACCTGGGCGTGTCAGTGGGGGTGACTCTGCCTTTCAACCTTCTGGTGGGGATCCCGCTGTACTACTACCTGGCGGATTACCTGATCGGGATATTCAGATGATTTTTTTGCAGCACTAGGGGGGTGATTATGATACATCTGTTTGCCAAAAAGCGGGTCAGCATCATAGTTGAGGGCACTTACAAGGATGCGGTGATCGAACTGATCGAGAATTCGGGAGCCAGTGGGTTTACGGTCTACGGGGACATCTGCGGCAAGGGACAGCGGGGAATGAAAAGGAGCCGCGGCGGGGTCGCCGATGTCTCGTGCAACGTGGAGGTCGCCGTCATTGCCGGCGTGGCCGTGACGGACCGTATTTTGCTTGGGTTGCGGCAGATGATGGACCAGGGAATCATGCTGGTGGTGCACGTGACGGACGTGCAGGTGATGAGAGACCGGTATTTCTCTTGAGTGGAAAGAACGGGAGCGGATCCGCCGTTTCGGTGAGTGGTTGGGTCAATAAATGCCAGGAGGGATGGTCATGGCAGTGAGTGAGTACCAGGTGCGGCCCGGGCCCGAGGGTTACCTGCCGCCTGCGGCGGCGTCCATGGGGGTGGAGCTGCCGGAGCGCGGTGCGGCTCTGGTGGAGGGCCGGGTGGTGCCGGAGGAGGAAGCTTTCCAGGCAATCGCCGAGAAGCTGCTGGCGGCGCGAAACCCGGTGTTTTTCCCAGGGCCGGCGGTCTTGTGGGCCTGGAAGGACGGGGTGGCGGAGAAGGCGGAAGCGGTACTGAAACTGATGAAGGCTGTGGGGGCGCGCGCCATCCCCATGCCGGATTATCGGCCCAAGTATCCGATGATCAACCCGGCGGTGGAGATCAACCCGAACCACCCCAACCTGACGATCTGGCACAACCGGATCGACGTGGGGGTGTTCGTGGGAGTGCACTGTCACTACGCCAACGTGGCGCTAAAGATCATTCGGGGGGGCACCGACTGTTATACCATCGCCCTGTGCGGCGAGATGGGGCACGAGGATGCCATGATCACGTTGCGGGATGTCGATATAAGGAAATTAGAGCGGCTGACGGATATAGCGAGGGCGCTTGCGGCGGCGGGGCCCCTGCGGACCGGGGTGATGCCAAGGGCGGGCACTGCGGTTTAGGGGGTTCGGATCAGATATGCGTAGGAGGTGGTAAAGGCGTGACAACGCAGGGCAAAAGCGTGACAACGCAGCAAGTGGTGGCTCCGGAATACCTTTTTTTCGAAGCGGAACGGGAGCGGCAGTTCATCACGGGCAGTGAGGCGGTCAGGGAGGCGATCAAGCGGGCGAATGTCGACATGGCGATCTCATATCCGATCACGCCGCAGTCCGAGTCGATGCACCTGGTGGGTGATATCTACGCACAAGGGTATTTGAAAGAGTATTTCCGGGGTGAAAGCGAGTTCGCGGTGATGTCGGCGGTTGCCGGCGCCGCCATGGGAGGGGTGCGGGTTTTCACGGCCACGGCGGGTCCCGGAACCCTGAGGGCCTTCGAGGTGTTCCCGACCTGGGCGGGGGCGCGGCTGCCGGTGGTCTGTGCCTTCATGACCCGCGGGATCAATTCCCCCCTTACTATCCAGCCGGATACCATCGAGATGGCCTTTCTGTTGGACACGGGCATATTGATGTTTCACGCCGAGAGTGCGCAGGATCTGTACGACATGATCCTGAAGGCGTTCGTGATCGCGGAGCAGACCGACGTGCACATTCCGGTGGGGGTCTTCACCGACGGGTTCTTCGTCACCCATACGCGCGAAGAGGTGGCGACTGCGCCGGCCGACCTGAAGCTGCCGCCTTACAATCCCTATTCCGCGCCCGTCCCGGTGATGGACATGGAAAACGTCCCGGTGCGGCAGATGCGAGATCCATTCGTTATGAAGAGTAACTTCATCAGTTACGCCGCGCACGCCTCCTGGCAGCAGGAGATTCTGGCGGCGCAGGAGCGGGCGCGAAAACATGTGCGCCGTTATCTGGGGGGGCTTTTGGAGGCGGAACATCCGGAGGCGGCGGTGCTGGTGGTGGCCGCCGGGACCGCGGTGTCCCAGGGCAGGGAGGCCGTCGCCGCCGCTCGCCGGGAAGGTCTGGAGGTCGGGCTGGTGAAGCTCAAGAGCCTGCGTCCTTTCCCGCGGGAGGAACTCCGGATGCTGGGGCGGCAGGCGCGGGCGTTGATCGTGCCCGAGTTCAACCGGGTGGGTTGGCTGGCCAGGGAAATCAAATCGGTGGTGGAGGACACCACCAAGGTGATCGACGCCCCCCGGGTGTTCGGCGGAATGACCATGCCGCCGGAGCTCATACTGGCCCAGATCAGGAGGTGTTACGCTTGAGCAAGGGGTTGTTCAAGATCTCGCCCGGATTTGAGGACGTGATGCCGGCCGAGTACAAGGAACTGGTGAACAACGGTCCCTACGGGAAAGATCTGGGAGTCTCAGACCTGGGAACGTTCAAGGAGTTGATCGAGGAGCACCCGCTGTGCGCCGGCTGCGCCGAGGCCTTGGCCCTGCGCCTCATCCTGGCCTCATTGCCCAATTCCGAGGACACGGTCATCGTGGGGTCGACCGGTTGCAGTTCACTGCTCTTCCCGCAGGTGGCCGTTCAGAACATCCACTCCCTTTTCGGCAACCAGAACGCCGTGGCCACGGGCCTCAAACGGGCGCTCCGGCTCCGGTTCCCGGACAAGGTTAAGGACGTGCTGGTGATCGCGGGCGACGGGGCGACCGTGGACATCGGCCTGGATATGGTCATGCAGTCGTGGTTCCGGCGCGAGCTCATCACCACCATCATGCTGGATAACGAGGTCTATGCCAACACGGGGGGTCAGGAGAGCGGGATGTCGCCGCAGGGGGCGGTGTTGCACATGGCGCCCTTGGGGAAGAAGTTTCCCAAGGTGAACCTGCCGGAAATCGCGCGGGAGGCCGGCTGCGCGTACGTGGCCACGATTTCTCCGGCCCTGCCCAGGCGGTTGGGGAAAGTGGTGCGGCGGGCCATCCTGGTGGCCCGTGAAATCGGCCCCAGTTACGTGCAGATTTTCTGTCCTTGCCCGACCAACTTCAAGTGGCCCTCCGCGCAGGTCTTGCAGAAGATCAGGGACCGCCAGAAGGAAGGGATTTTCAAGGTGCGTGAGTATGTCTCGCCGGAGGCCGAGGCCTACCTGGCCGGACTGGAGGTGGTGAAGCAACATGACGAAGAACAGTAGGACGTTCATCCGCATGTCGGGCTTAGGCGGGCAGGGGGTGGTGACGGCCGCGCACATACTGGGCGTGGCGGCCGTAAAGGACGGGCTTAAATGCGTGGTCAACCCCTTTTTCGGCGCCGAAAAGAGGCTGGCGCCGGCGGAGAGCTACGTGCGGATTGCGGCGGATGACATCTGGGAACGAGGCGAGGTGCTCTTTCCGAACATCATCATGATTTTCCACCCGCACGTGATCACCTTGGGCAAATGCTACACCATGCCGTTTTTCGCCGGCCTGCAGCAGGACGGGAAGATCATCATCAACTCCGACCGGCCGCTGGATTTGCGGGAGGAGGAGTTGGCACAACTGAAAGATCTGGGGGCCGAAGTGCATTACGTGCCGGCCACCCAGGTGGCCGTGGAGGCGGGGGGAACGGCGCTGTCGACAAACATCGCCATGCTGGGGGCTCTGTTGGCGGTGGAGGCGCTGGTCTCTCAAGAAGCGATCCGGGAGGCGATCGCGGAAAGGTTCGGCGGCGGAAAATTCGTGGCGTCCGGTACGACCGCGGCCCTGGACGACGTGCTCAAGAGCAAGTTTGACCGGCTGGCCCAACTGATCGAGAAAAACATGGCGGTCGTGGCGGCGGCTCAAGGCAGCGTCAGTAAATATATTTATTAGAGTGTTAGGGGGCGAGTCGAGCCGTGTACGTTACCGTAAAAGTGGAAGTGGAGAAGTGTAACGGCTGCAAGCTCTGCGTTTTATCGTGCCCGGATCCGAACGTGCTGGCCTACAAGCAGGAGGAGAAGCACGTGGTGGTGAACGAGCACCGCTGCAAGGGCTGTGGTTTGTGCGCGACCGTGTGCCCCGAGGAGGCGCTGACGGTCAGCGGTAATTAAGGGGAAAGCGATCAGTCGGCACACCGGTCCAGCCGGCAGGACCCAGGCGTTTTCCGGCTCCCGGCGCGGCGCGCCGGAAAAGGCGCGGGAGGAGGAGTTGCGGAAAGATAATGGCCGGACTGCAACGCGAAGTGGACCCGGAGTACCTGTTCTTGGAAGCACCCAGGAGGCAAGTTTTCATCACGGGCAGCGAGGCGGTGGCCGAAGCGGTCAAGCGTGCCAATGTCGACATGGCCGTCGCTTATCCCATCACCCCGCAGAGCGAAAGCATGCACCTGGTCGGGGATTTGTACGCCCAGGGCTACCTGAAGGATTACTACCGGGGCGAGAACGAGTTTGCGGTTATGGCCGCCGTGCACGGCGCCTCCCTGGGGGGCGGCCGGGTTTTCACCGCCACCTCCGGTCCCGGAACCCTGCGGGCGATGGAAATGTTTCCGGTTTGGGCCGGGTCGAGGCAGCCCATAGTCTGCGCCTTTATGTGCCGTGGCGTATCTCTGCCGCCCTCCATTCAGCCGGAGAACATCGAGATGGCCATGCTCCTGGACGTCGGCATGCTGATGTTTCACGCCGAGGACGCCCAGGATTTCTTCGACATGATTCTGAAGGCCTACGCGGTCGCGGAGCAACCGGACGTTCACCTGCCGGCGGGCGTGTTTGTCGATGGTTTTTTCGTCACCCACACCCGAAGCGCGGTGCTGCTGCCGCCTGACGATCTGAAGCTCTCGGCCTACGATCCCCGGCGGGCACCGGTCCCGACGTTTGACATGGAGACCCCTCCCATCCGGATGGTCAGGGACCCGCTGCTTAACAAGAGCAACTTCATCAGCTATGCGGCCAACGCCAGTTGGCACCAGGAGATCGCGGCCGCGGCCGAGCGGGCCCGCAAGCACATCCGGCGGTATATGGGAGGGCTTCTGGAGGTGGAAGACCCTGCCGCCGCCATTTTCCTGGCCGCTTCGGGCACGGCGGTGTCGCAGAGCCGGGAGGCGATCAAGGTGTTGAAGGCCGAGGGCATACGGGTGGGGCTGATCAAGATTATGTCGATCAGGCCTTTTCCGGCCCGGGAGATTGAGGCCGTCACGGCCCACGCCGCCCTGATCGTGGTCCCCGAATTCAACATCGGCGGTTGGCTGGCCCGGGAGATCAAAGCTTCAATCGACAACAACCGGAGGGTGGTGGGCGGCCCCAGGGTGTTCGGGGGCATGACCATGCCGACGGAGCTGATTGTCGACCAAATTAAGAACGCTTTGGTTCGTTCCGGAGCGAAACGGCCCAGATCCCCACGCCGGGATTTGTCGGGTTGAGGACTTGAGGAGGAGCCCATGTCCACCAAGATCATTACGCCGGTCGCCCAATTCGCGGAACTCCTACCCCAAGAATACAAGGACCTGGTGGCCCACGGTCCCTATCACGAGCGCCGTTCGGTGCGGGATCTGGGTACTTTCAAAGAAATCGTGGATGAACACCCGCATTGTGCCGGTTGCGGCGTGGCCCTGGCGGTTCGCCTTCTGGCTGCGGCTCTGCCCTCCCCGGCGGACACGCTGATCGTCGGCACGCCCGGCTGCTCGTTTTTCAGCCTGGTCCAGACGGCCCTGAACTACTCCAACACCGCCTTCGGCAACCAGAACGCCGTGGCCGCCGGCCTGAAAAGAATGCTTGAGATCCGTTTTCCCCGGGTGCACAAGGACGTGGTGGTTGTGGCCGGCGACGGGGGCATTGCCGACATCGGCCTTGACCTGACGCTCCATTCCTGGTTCCGGCGGGAAAAGATCACCACCGTAATGCTGGACAACGAAGTATACGCCAATACCGGAGGCCAGGAAAGCGGCATGAGCAGGCAGGGGCGGGTGCTCAACATGGCGCCTCGGGGCAAGCTTTTTCCCAAGATACCGGTTTTCGAGCTGGCCAAGGTCTCGGGTTGCGTGTACGGCGCGCGGGTGACGGTGGCCGGTCCGTACAAGGTCGGGCGGGCGGTCAGGAACGCGGTCCTACTGGCGCGTGAACTCGGGCCGACGTACGTGCAGGTTTATACTCCTTGCCCCACCAATATGAAGTTCCCGCCCGACCAAACGCTGAGGGTGGCTAAGGAGGCGGAAAAGGATCATTATTCTTTCGAGGAATTTATGAGCGCGGAGGCGGCCGAGTACCTGACACGATTGAAAGCGACGTCCGAAGAAAGTGAAAAAGCCCCGGAATTGGCAAAGCCTTGAGCAACGTTTTTTGCCGGATTGTTTTCCCCGGCTTCCGGGCCTCTCGGCAGGCCTGGTGAATTTCACGGCGGGGGTGAATTGTAATGGTGAATTGTAGTATAGTAATCTTGTAGAACGACAAGTAAGGAGGTATATGCATGGGCCATTACCGGAGTGTCCTGGCCGACATGCTCCGGGAGCGGCGGCGTCTCTTGGAGCAACTCCACCATGTGCAGGGCCGCCGGGACGAGATGCTGCACCGCCTGCGGGATGTGGAAAGGCGCATTCTTCAGGAGGAAGAGCGCGGTCCCCGGGCCTATCTGGACCACATTTTCCGAGCGGTACCCGTTCCTGAACAGCCCCGCGACCAAGTATGAAGTGGCGGGTTTAGAATCAAAAAGGTAGGTTTAGAATCAAACAGGCGTTCATTCTGAGGAGGCTTACTTAGACAGCCTCTTTAGTGCTTTCTTAACCAAAATTTAACCTTGCCTTAACCCCCGCTTAACCTTGTTTCGCTACCATTAACTCCAGGACAGAGTCCACAGAGTCCGGGGGGGATTTTTGATCAGCCGGCGTTGGTACGAGCGCATCGTTGAGAAGTGTCTTCTGGGCAGTGCGGTGGCGGCGGTCCTGATCGTGTTTTTGATCGGGGCCTTTGTATTGTTTGAGGGCTTTCCCATTCTCTCCGCCCACGGCCTGGGCTTTCTGCTTGGGAGGGAATGGGCGCCCCTGCAGGGGATATTCGGGGTCTTCCCGATGATCGTCGGCACTTTCTACGCCACCTTCGGCGCGCTTATCCTGAGTGTGCCCGTCGGCCTGGCCTGTGCGGTTTATCTGGCCGAATACGCCCCGCGCTGGTTCGCCGAACTGATCCGTCCGGCGGTGCTGCTGCTGGCGGGTATTCCCTCGGTGGTGTACGGTTTCTTCGGCGTCGTGGTGCTGGTGCCTTTTATAATGAACCGCTTTGGGGGTTGGGGTTTCAGCCTGCTGGCCGCCTCGGTGGTGCTGGCGTTGATGATTTTGCCGACCATGATCGGTATTTCCGAGGACGCCATCCGGTCGGTGCCCAGGTCCTATAAGGAAGGTTCACTGGCGCTGGGCGCCACCCACTGGCAGACCGTGAAAAAGGTCATGCTTCCGGCGGCCCGCTCGGGGATTACGGCCGCCGTTGTCTTGAGCCTGGGCAAGGCTGCGGGCGAGACCATGGCCGTCCTGATGGTGGCCGGCAACGTGGCCGCCATCCCGACTTCCATTTTGGATCCCCTGCGCACCCTGACCGCCAATGTGGCCCTGGAAATGGGCTACGCTTTCGGTGATCATACCCGGGCGTTGTTCGCCAGCGGAGTGCTGTTGTTGCTGATCGTAATACTGCTGAACACTTTGCTTTACTTGCTGCCCAAGAGGACGGGGATTTAGATGCGCGGAGGCTTGCGGGTCGGCCTCAGAATCGAAGAGATCCTGGTCAGTGGCTTTTTGTACCTCTCGGTACTGGTGATATTCGGGGGTCTCGGAGCCATTTTCGGCTACATCCTTTATCATGGCCTCGGGCACGTCAACCTCGAATTTTTGTTGTCGAACCCGAAGGATATGGGGCGGGAAGGCGGTATTCTTCCGGCCATCGTGGGCACCGGCGCGTTGGTGGGTGTGGCCTTGGCCGCGGCCGCGCCGACGGGTATCCTCGCGGCTGTCTTTCTCACTGAGTACGCCCGTCCCGGCCGGTTCGTGCGCCTTATACATTACGGGGTGAACACCCTGGCCGGAGTGCCGTCCATTGTGTTCGGCCTGTTCGGCTTCATCTTTTTTGTGATCTTCTTGGGTTTTGGCTGGTCGATCCTTTCCGGGGGCCTGACCCTGGCCTGTATGATTCTGCCTTATACCATCAAGGCCACCGAAGAAGCCATCAAGGCCGTCCCCCGTGACTACCGGGAGGCCAGCCTCTCGCTGGGGGCCACCCGCTGGCAGACGGTGGCCCGGGTGGTGTTGCCGGTGGCCGCGCCCGGCATCCTCACCGGGGTGCTCCTGGCGTTGGGCAAGGCGGCGGGGGAAACGGCGGCGATCCTGTACACGGCCGGCAGTTCGCTCCACGCGCCCACTTCGATTATGGATCCGACACGCAGCCTGCCGATACACCTGTTTATTCTGGTATCCGAGGGCATTTCCTTCGAAAAGGCGTACGCCACCGCCAGCGTGCTGATCATATTGGTTCTGATGGTCAATCTTTTGGCCATCTACCTGATGCGGACCATGGTCGCCAAACAGCGCGGCAAGTGATCCATAATTAACGCCATTTTTACCGAGGCTTAACCTGGTCTTAACGTGAAGGTGTTATGGTGGTTGCGGAACGAAATGTCAGCTCCACTTAAGAGTATGGGTAAGGAGGGGGTAGCAGCGCCTTTGGGCTTGACCGGCACTAAAAGCCCAATTGATAGGGATGGAGTCGGCGCACCACCAAAGAATTTCCAGGGAGTCGCTTGCGACGATTCATCGTCGCCCATGCGGGAATGAAAAGATTATCCCGGATTCTATTTTGGAGGAGGAAGACAGTATTATGTTTAAGTCCAAATGGATGCTTGTTTTGGTTCTGACACTCTTTGCCGTGTCCGTGCTCGCGGGCTGCGGGCAGCAGGCCGCGCCCCCGGCCCCGGCTCCGGCTCCGGAACTGGAGGGCACGGTCACCATCGCCGGTTCCACCTCGGTGCAGCCGCTTTCCGAGGCGCTGGCCGCGGCATTTATGACCAAACACCCCAAGGTTACCATTAATGTAATGGGCGGCGGATCCAGTGTGGGAATTAAGTCGGCTATTGACGGTACTGCGGACATCGGGGCTTCCTCCCGCGAGCTGAAAGCCGAAGAAGCGGCCCAGGTGCAGCGCATTCAAATTTGCGCCGACGGCATCGCGATCGTCGCGCACCCCGAAAACGAAACGGTTACTATTCTGACCCTGGAGCAGGTGCGCAAAATCTTTGCCGGGGAGATCACCAACTGGAAAGAGGTCGGTGGCAAAGATAAGGCGATCGCCGTAATCACCCGGGAGGAAGGTTCCGGTACGCGCGGCGCTTTTGAGGACATCGTCATGGGCAAGGACGCCAAAATCTCGGCGCAAGCGATCGTCCAGCCGTCCAGCGGCGGTGTCAGGGCGGCCGTGGCCGGCAACCCGGACGCCATCGGCTACACCTCCATGGGTTACCTGGATGATTCCGTCAAGGTGATCGCGGTGGACGGCGTCGCGCCCACGCCGGACAGTATCCGGGACGGCAGTTACCCGGTATCCCGGCCGTTCTTGTACGTGACTAAGGAGGCGCCGGCCGGACTGGTCAAGGAATACATCGACTTCTGCCTGGGTCCCGAAGGCCAGGAAATCGTGGCCGAGGACTATATTCCGTTGTAGAAACCCCTCCCAAAAAAGAGATGGAATGGTTTGCACTTCCCTGTCACGCGCCCGCTTTTGAGCGGGCGTTTTTCCTTGCGTTGAGCGCCGCCCCCAAGGTGTGCCGGGAGTGCGGGGGAGAGTAGGAGGCGGTGGTGCGTACAAGGTCCAATTAGGCGGTGAGAGGCCGGAAATTCAGGTGAGACTCAAAACGGCCTCCCCCCGAGGTTGCCCGGTGTCCCTGCCAGGATTATTTGTCAGTGATTGACGGGATAAGATGGCAGGGATAAGTAGTTGAGGGAGCGAAATGCAGAAATCAGGCCATAGACCTGGTTTTTTTATTTGTGGAGAGAAATAACCG
>JBFLXL010000018.1 GCA_040757205.1 Bacillota bacterium | reverse complement strand
GGCGGTTATTTCTCTCCACAAATAAAAAAACCAGGTCTATGGCCTGATTTCTGCATTTCGCTCCCTCAACTACTTATCCCTGCCATCTTATCCCGTCAATCACTGACAAATAATCCTGGCAGGGACAGTAACAAAGGGTAAGGATAAATTGCTCCGGCAACACCCAGTTACCATTTAGTGTCTTTTAATTTTCATTGTGTCCCTTGACACTTGTAGATACGGGGTATATACTAGAGACAAGGGGTGATATCCGTGTTTACATCAATTCAAAAATGGGGTAACAGCCAGGCAGTCAGGCTGCCAAAATCTATTCTTGAACTGGCAGGCCTACATGAAAATGACAGGGTGGAAATAAAGGTTCAAGATGGCAACTTGATTATTATTCCTGTTAAAAAACATAAAAAATTAGCGGAAAGAATCGCTGAATATCAGGAAGATTACCGGTGCGCTGAATGGGATACCGGTAAGCCGACAGGCAAAGAGGTGCTTTAATGGGGTATATACCGGAACAAGGAGACATCCTTCTGCTTGAATTTGATCCGCAGGCAGGTCATGAACAGAAGGGCAGAAGACCTGCCTTTGTGGTAAGCAATAACACCTTTAATCATTTCACCAAAATAGCTATTGTCTGTCCAATTACTAATACCAACAGGGGATTTCCCCTTCACGTGCCGCTGGATGAAAGGACGAAAACAACGGGTGTGATTATGTGCGAGCAGGTCAAATCTCTGGATATTTCGGCAAGGAATGCTTCCTTTATTGAAAAAGCCCCCGCAGATATCCTGGACGAGGTGGTTGATATACTAATCGGCTTCGTTGAAACACCTTAGATTTCAGCATTATAGTCCACCCGGTCAGGTCTTGTTAATGGCGATACGTGCAAGCTGCGGCCGCGATGTCATCCACCACCACGCGGCACTTATTCCCATAAAAGGAGTAGTCCAGCGATTCGGCCAGGCCGCAGAACATTTCCGGATCCCGGACCTTCGCCCGCACTTCCAGCACGTGGTGCCGGAAGCCTTTTTTGAGGCCCGCCGGGGAATCCACCGCCGTCACCCGGCCCCGGTCCATAAAGACCACCACGCCGCACAACTCCGCTTCGTCCATGTAGGGGGTGGAAACCAGGATGGTCATCCCCTCCCGATTCAGGCGGTACAGGATCTTCCAGAATTCCTTGCGGAATTCGGGGTCCACGCCGTAGGTGGGCTCATCCAGCACCAGCAGAGCAGGCGTTGGCTGCCGTCCCTCTTGACATTTCATGCTTCCGCGAACATAATAATCTGAAAGGCTGAAAGGCGGTATTTCTAAATGTCTGAAATTAATGCGGATCGGCGTCCTAAATATTCTTCTATAAAAAAGGTGCGTGTCTGGGAGAAAGGACAATTTACAATTCCCGCTGAAATCAGGGAGCGGCTAGGAATCGGTGAGGATACGTTTCTTGAGGTGTTCCAGGTCGGCAAGGCTATCATCGCTACTCCTGAAAAATTAAGCGTAAAAGAACTGGCCGGTTCAATTCAAAAGGAAATAAGGCAAAAAGAAATTACTATAGAAGATCTGCTAAGCGAACTTAGGGAAGGCGCCCATGAGTATGAAACCGATTAAGGTCTTCTTGGACAGTAGCGTGATTATTGCCGGACTCGCCTCGACAACAGGTGGTTCGCATAAAGTATTAGCCCTGGCCGAGCTTAAATTAATCCGGCCATGTATCTCCGAGGAAGTTGTGAGCGAAGTACTCCGCAACATACAAAAAAAACTGCCCTATTCTCTGCCCCATTTTTATACGCTCTTCAAAATACTGCCGTTTAAAATAATAGACGCAACAGATAAAAGCTTGGAATATGCAAAAACCTTGATCAACGAAAAAGACGCGCCTATACTGGCGGCGGCCATAACCGGACAGGCAGACTGGCTTTTAAGTCTCGACCGGCACTTTCTTACTGAATTCCTGAAAGAAAAGGTCGACCTTTCAATATGTTCACCTAAAGAGTTTCTAACTAAGATCGAAATAAATAACCGGTAAAGTTGGGCAATGGCCTTTCCGATATCCCCGCAACAGGCCCCGTGCGGTTACCTCTCCTTGCGGTACACCCGCATCGCCAGCGGCGCGAACACAGCCACGATCGCTGCGGAGGCGGCGAGCACCCACGTCACGTTCACCAGCGCCACGCTCCCGTGCATCAGCCCGCGCGCCGCGGTAACCAGGTGCGTCACCGGGTTGAGGCCGACGATGGTCTGCAGCCAGCCCGGCATGGTGGAAGCATCCACGAAGATGTTGCTCACGAAGGTGAGCGGAAACAGGATCACAAAGCTCATCGTCATGACAGAGTCGGGCGTCTTGACCATCATCCCGACCACCATCCAGATCCAGGACACGCTGAAGGCGAAAACGAGCACGAGCGCCACGGCGAGAAGCACGCCGACGGCCCCTCCCCCGGGGTGAAACCCCAGGGTCAGCCCCAAGCCGATAACCATCAGCGCGGCGACCGAGTAGCGCAGCACGTCGCCGAGCAACGCCCCCACCAACGGCGCCGGTTGCCAGATGGGCAACGACCGGAAGCGGTCGAAGAGGCGCTTGTCGATGTCGATGTTAAGGCCCATCCCCGTGTAGACGGTGATGAAGATCACGGTCTGGACCAGGATGCCCGGCAGCAGGAACTGGATGTATTCCCCGGGGGAGCCCGCGAGGGCGCCACCGAAGAGAAACGTGAACAAAAGCGTCATCATGAGCGGGTACACGGTCACGTCGAAGAGCTGATACGGCAGATGCTTGATTTTCAGCAGCGTACGCCACCCGAGCGTCAGCGAGGCGGACAAGGCGCTGGGCGCCGGCGGCCGTTCGACCGCCGGGCGTCGCAGGGCGTCCTCCGCGAAAGCGGCACCCGGGGAGACCTTCCCCTTCCCTTTCACGCGCTCACCTCCGGCGACCGGTCCTCGGCGGGACGCCCCGTGAGAGCGAAGAACACCTCGTCCAGGCTGGGCTGGCCGAGAGAGAACTCGGTGACGCCTATGCCGGCGCGGGAAAGCGCGACGAGCGCCTCCGTCGCGGCCGTGTCGTTCGCCACACCGGCCGAGATTGAGTATGGATCGCTTCCATTGTGAATCTTGAGGCCGAGTTGCTCTTTGAGGAGTTCCCCGGCCGCCGGGCGCTGTTCGGCAGCGCGGAGGCGAACCTGGAGCGTATTCCCGCCCACGGACACCTTCAGCTCGTGACTCATCCCTTCCGCGATCAGCTTGCCGCAGTCGATGACGGCCAGGCGGTCCGCCAGGCGGTCGGCTTCCTCAAGATACTGCGTGGTCAGGAGCACCGTCGTGCCTTGAGCTGCAACGGCGCGGATAAGGTCCCAGACATGATTCCGGCTCCGTGGATCAAGGCCCGTTGTCGGCTCGTCCAGGAAGAGCAACTCGGGAGTAGCCGCGAGGCTCGCCGCGATGTCCAACCGGCGCCGCATTCCGCCGGAGAACGTCCGCACCTGGCGTCCAGCGGCCTCCGCCAGGCCGAACGCGCCGAGAAGCTCGTCCGCCCGGTCCCGCGCGCCGCGCCACGAAAACCCCAGCAGGCGGCCGATCAACACAAGGTTCTCCCGGCCGGTGAGGTCCTCGTCCACGGACGCGAACTGGCCCGTCAGGCCGACCTTGGACCGGACCGCCGCCGCTTCGCGCACCACGTCGTGCCCGAGTACGCGCGCGGTGCCGGCGTTGGGACGAAGGAGCGTGGCGAGGATGCGGATAATGGTGGTCTTGCCGGCCCCGTTGGGACCGAGAAGTCCATAGACCGAACCGCGGCCGATCTCGAGGTCGACGCCGTCCAAGGCGCGCGTCTTCCCGAAGGTCTTCACCAAGCCCGACGTTTCCACAGCCGGGATCACGTCCCCGCCCCCTTCCCTGAAGTTCTATCTGTCACCGTCCGTCACAAATGCGATTGTATAGACCTGCATGGTCCATGTCAAGGGGAGGAACTGCTCCTCCGGAGCCGCACCGTGACCAGGCACAGCCAAGATACAGTTCAATTGTCTCTCAAAATTCTAGTATGGTAAATGCATGGATATTGAGAGCCAGGAGGGCTTGAAATGCCGAATATCCGGCCGATTTCGGATTTAAGGAACAACGCTAATGAAATCTCGGAGTTTTGTCGCCGGGAGCGTGAGCCTGTTTTTATTACCAAAAACGGTGTGGGCGATATGACCGTAGGAAGACTTGATCAGGGGGCAGAGGTTGCGTGGGAGAACCTCTTCGGCGGCCGGGATGGGCTCCTCCTTCGTGCCGCACAAGCCGATCGGAATGGCGCCGGCCGCCAGGATCAGTTCCTCGGGGGCGAAAGTACAGTAGGTCCCCACCACCTTGCGCCCCTCTTCCTTGGCCTGTTTCACCCGGACGGCGTTTCCTTTTTTCATTTCCTCGAAGATTTGCATGCTCGTGATTTCCAAGACGGTCGCCCTCCCCGCTGGTATTTGGTGCTTTTCAGGTGTACCAGCTTCTTCGGCGCACATCTATAATAGTCCTTTTGCTTTTTGATTACTTTTGGTTATCTAGCCGTCGCCGTCCAGAACGGTAACCGCGGCAATCCCAGACATCTGGCGGTAAAAGCGAGCATCAGCCCTGCCAGCAGGACGGCCAGCATTAGTCCGGCACGACATACGCAAGCGCAAGGGTGACAATCAGCGCATCTGCATAAGACAGGGGAACGGTTCTCGTGTCGCAAAACTCTCCGGGGTCCTAGCTTCCCGTCATCGTTTGCGCTTGTGTAATTAGCATAATTATGATAATTTTAAGCAAAACTGTGGTGGGAGGGGAAAACATGCCGCATATCAGACCTGTATCCGATCTTCGCAATAATTTTGCAGATATTTCCAGAACGGTTCACGAGAGCTCCGAGCCGGTTTTTCTGACAAAGAACGGCTACGGCAACATGGTCATTATGAGCATGGAGGCCTTTGAGCGCCTTCAGTTTAGCAGCGAGATTTACTTCAAGCTCAAAGAGGCGGAGCTGGAAGCGAAAACCACCGGCAAACGGTTTTCCCACAAGGAAGTGTTTTCTGGCCTGAGACGCAAGCTTCAGGAGAAGGCCGCGGAGGATGTATAGTCTCTCGTATTTGCCTGTTGCCAGTCGTGACATTGCGGAGGCCGTGCTTTACGTCGCGGAGACCCTCAACGCGCCAAAGGCGGCTATTGATTTGCTCGAAGCATTGGACGTCGCTATATCCCGCATGAAGAAGTTTCCGTATTCCTGCCGTGTCTACCAACCGGCAAAGCCTTTGGAGCGCGAGTACCGCATCCTGAGTGTAAAAAATTACGCCGTGCTTTATACGGTCAACGAACAAGAAAAAACCGTGGAGATTTACCGTGTGATCTATGCAAAGAGAGACCTTGACAAACAGCTCTAAACCTATTGCCTCGCGCCAGGACTCCCGTTGGGCGTTCCCTGGTCGGGAGCAAGAATGCTTACATTTGTTTGCATCAACTTCTAACCGGAGCTTTAGAATGTGAAAGACGATCAGGCCGATGAACGGTTGGCCGGCATTGCCGCCGCCCTGGGCGCGTACCTGCTGTGGGGAGTACTGCCGCTATACTGGAAACTCGTCCAAAGCGTCCCGCCGCCGGAGATCCTGGCCCACCGGATCGTGTGGTCCTTTGCTTTTCTGGTGGCCGTACTGCTCCTGTCCGGAAAAACGCGACCGTTCCTGATCGAACTGCGCGGCGTGCTCAAGCAGCCGAAACAGACCGCGGGAGTCGTGCTGGCGGCCGCCTTGATCACCGTGAACTGGCTGACGTACATCTGGGCGGTCAACAACGACCACATCGTGGAGTCGAGCCTGGGGTACTATATCAACCCGCTGGTGAGCGTCCTTTTGGCCATCGTTGTCTTGAAGGAACGGCTCTCCTACTGGCAGATGGTTTCGTTCGTCCTGGCCACGGCCGGGGTCTTGTACATGACGTTTCATTTCGGAGCCGTCCCCTGGATTGCGCTGACCCTGGCCGTCACTTTCGGCCTGTACGGCCTGATCAAGAAAGTGATCCACCTGGGAGCGATTACGGGGATCACCCTGGAAACCCTGCTCATTTCCCCGTTCATGCTCGCCTACCTGGGTTACCTGCACAGCGGCGCCGGCGGGGCTTTTGGCACCGGCCCCCCGGCCGTTACCGGGCTGCTGATGGGCGCCGGCATCGTGACGGCGGTGCCGCTGATCCTGTTCGCCGCCGCCGCCAACCGGCTGCCGCTGTCGGTGATCGGGTTTATGCAGTACCTCGCGCCCACCATAATGCTGCTCATCGGCGTCTTCCTCTATCAGGAGCCCTTCACCGGCGTGCACCTGGTCTCGTTTGTCCTGATCTGGACGGCGCTGGCCATCTTCTCCCTGGCCAAAACCACGCCGTTTGCACAGTTCGAATCCCGTTTTCTGAATCACCGCCACGAGAAAAGTCTAAGCCAACAAAAGTGAGCGTCCCCCGTCGGCGATAGTACTCATCGACCTGGCCGGTGCTGCCGTCGACCAGCACCGGATCATCTCCTCAACCTGGGCTCCCGCAAAATCAGCCTGAGCCCCAATCCGCAGAAAACGGTGCCCATCAGGAGCAGCACGCCCACCGCCGGCAGGACGGCGGTCAGGGCGGCCTCCCGGACCACCAAGTCGTGGAGGGCGGTCACCGCCCAGCTCTGGGGCACAAAGCGGGCCATGGCCAGCAGGACCTCGGACTCCACCACCTCCAGCGGCCAGAAACACCCCCCGAGCATGGAGGTGCTGACCAGCAGGATCGGCGCCAGGGCCGCCAGTTGCGCCGTCGTCTTGACCAACCCCGAGAGGGCCAGGCCCAAACCGGCGGCACAGAACATAAAGGCGGCCAGCACCAGCAGGGTGCCGGGCAGGTTTTTTCCCCAGTTCACCCCGAAAAGGTAGGCCCCGGCCAATACCAGCAGCAGCATCTGCGTCATGCCGATCAGGAAGGTGCCCCTGAGGTTGCCGGCCAGAATCTGCCCCCGGGAAACCGGCATCGCCCGCAACCGTTGCCAGGTCCCTTCCCGCTTCTCATCCAGAATGGTGCCCATGGCAAAGACCACGGTGAACATGCAGAAAAAGAGCGCGAAGCCGATCGAGGTGTGGGCGGCCTGATCAAACACCGGTGTGCCTTTTCCATCCCGCTGTTCAAACTGCAGGCTCACCGGCGCCGCCCGGAAACCAGCTTTCCAGCGCCTTTTGGTAAGCCCGCTCCCGGATCGCGTCTTCCCGGCCCGCCACCGCTTTGTCCCGGCTGATTTCCGTCAGGGCCAGTTCAGCAATGCCCGAGTTCGCCGCGACCTTGGCCACCGCCGCCCTGAAGACCTGCCGCGTGGCGATCAGCTCGCCGCTCTCGTGAACCTGATAGACGTCGACCTGCGGAGCCAGCCCCTGCTCAATCCGCCGGCCGAAGTGTTCCCGGAGCACAAAGGCGGCCTGCACCTCGAAGCCGCGCACCTTTTCCACCGCTTCCACCCGGTTCCCATACAACACGCGGTAGTCGGGGTCGTCCGCAAAGCTCTGGAGCACCCGCCGGCTGTGCAGGCTCTGGTCCTCGTCCACGAACAGCACCGGAAGGTGGCAATAGTATCCGACCGGGGGGCCCAACCGGTAATAAACACCGGAAGCCTTTATTGACGGACGCCAAGCCATGTCCCCCAAAAAGAGCTTTCCCCTGAGAATTGACCCCAAATTGCACGAAGCTCTGGCGCGTTGGGCCGCCGACGAGTTTCGGAGCGTCAACGCCCATATCGAGTTCCTGCTGAGGGAGGCCGCCCGAAAAGCCGGAAGGCTTCCCGGCGCCGGCCGTAAAGGCGGCGATGAAGGAGAGAATCATAAAGATCAGTAATTATGGTATGCCGTGTTGACGATTCGAAAAATACAATACACCATAGAATGTGTACAAGGGGGTGTGCATTGTGCGTACGATATTGTGATTGACTCCACTCTTATGGAACAGGCCATGCGGATTTCAGGTCTTTGTTCTTTCAATTGCACTAATCGTAGCCGTCTTCGGCGGGTACCGGGAGATAGCTAATATCACGATCAAATTCAGGGAAAGAGCATTTATTCAGCCCCAGGTGCCGTTATAGGCCAGGTATTGATCATATATCTGCAGCCTTGTCTGCATATAATACTCCCGCAGCCTGGACCTATCCTCACCGGACAGGTGTTCCAGTCTCCTTTCGCCCAGAAGAGTATTTGTCATACCATAGAAACTGCGGGTTTTGACAGATGACTTCCAGCGTATGACCAAACCTTCTCTGAAAGACTGAGTTGGAAACATACGTCAGAGCAGACCCCACAAGGATCTTCAGGCCCTGTCCTCAATCACAGTTCCAACAGTCTCCACAAAATGGAAAGCTTCATCCACCCAAGAACTGACGGTGGACACTTCGAAGGTGACAAAATCGGCGTAGTCACTCTGTTGGCGACTCTCGAAAAGGCGACGGTACAGTCGTCCGAGTTCAATTGGAACGTGTCCCGGTTTGACCCACTCTTGGTCGAAAATGGCCCGAACACCCGAGTGCTTCGAGGATGACCGGCCTTCGGTGAGTATCAAAGCGCTGACGGCGTAAAAGCACGCATAATAAAGACGGTTCACACACGCATTGGCGTGATTGGCGGTGAGCAGCACTCGCGCCTCTTCGATGGCCTCACGTGCTCGATTCATCCGATGCAGTACCAGTGCACGCTGTTCCTCTGTCAAAGCACAATCCCCTCCCGCTCGACATTCACACGGAAGGGCGACACTCGCCAGGGACTGGAGTTCCACTCCTCGTCAGAACACACAAGACACGAAACCACAATGCCACGCTCGAGCTCTACGTCGTAAATCGCATCGCTGAGTTTCTGGAGAGTAGCCTGAGAGACCGGCGCAGGCACGAGGACGAGAAGATCAAAGTCGGACTCGGGCTCGGCGTCGCCGCGCGCTCGACTCCCGTATAGCACCAACTTGGCATCCGGCAGCACGGAGCGGATCGTAGCCTTGCAGGCCCATAAGTTCGACTTGTCTCGGAACGAAACCGCGTTCCATCGGTGCAACGACTTCGTTCCGTGACCCATACCCCCCTTGTCCATTCCTCATCGCACCCCCCGAATCCAGCCTCAAAACCACCGGCGGCAATCCCCGTTCCGTAGGCCGGATCTAATCCACACCCCAGTATTTTACATGAATGATACCCTGGCCCAAGCAGTATGTCAATTAACTTCAAGAACTGCGTGTCTACTTCCAGTTAAGGCGTTTGACTCGTTGTCCGGTAAATGGGCCGCTACAAAGCCAAACGCCGGGTCAGGTCAGCTTGTACCCGTCCTTGACCTTGCTCAACAGCTTGTTCAGCTTCTCGACGACTTCGTCCGGCACGTCCTTTTCCCCGCCCAGGGTGATGCGCAGCCGAAAGGCCAGGTCGTGGCCAACGGCGCCGCCCGCCAGCTCCCCGATGATCTCGGCCAAATCCTGAATCTCCGCCGGTGTAAGCTCGTCCTCGGCAATTTTCACGCCGGGAGGGGGCGGGGGAGGCGGCGGCGGGTAAACCGGAGGTGGATAGACCGGCGGTTTCGGCGTCACCTCGGCGGGCACCCGGAGCTTGACCTTCTGCGCGCCGCTGATGTCGCAGGGCCACGCGCCCGAATCGATGGTCCGCTCCAGATAGCGGCCCTTGATCGCCCCGTCGATGGCGTCTTGGACGGTAGCCCACGGCAGGTTTTTGCCGGCTTTTTGAGACAGTGCCCCGAGCAGGCCGAGCGCCGTGGTCTCTCCCACCGACCAGGCGGCCGGAACGGCGTCCGGCAGCAGGTCGGTAACCGGTATCGGCAGCGGCGGTACTTGCAGCACGGCGGCATCCGTCAGCACGCCGGCCGGGATGTCCTCGCCCAGGATGCTCGCCGGTCCGGAGGTCAGCCAGAGTTTGCGCGTCTTCACGCTCCCGGCGACGGCCGCTTCCACCACGGCCCGGCCGGCTCCGGGGATGGTCACCGGCTCCGTATAGTTCTCGCGCTGCACGTGGGTGACCTTTCCGCCCCGGAAATACTCCACCACCTCCCCCACCGTGACCCCGACCTCCCGCGCCTCAGGCCACAGGTCCGGCAGCATACCCGGCAGCAGGAGTTCCGGCCTAATTTCGGACAGCACCGCCGCCTCCGGGAGCACCACCTCCAGCGCCGGATCTTTTAGATCGGCGTCCAGCGGTTCCTGGCGCCACACGGTGCGCTCGGAACGGTCCGGCCGCACGGCCCGGAGCACGAACGCCCCGTCCCGCGCCCCCTGCACCAGGGTGTCCAGGATTTCTTTGCGCCTGAGCATCTTCGGCAGGTGGGGGAACTGGGCAAAGGCACCCACCAAATCCTTCACGCGCCGGGAGGTCTCCCCCTCCCGCCAGAGGTTGTAGGGGCCCTCGGGCAAAAGCGCTTCGGCGCTGACCGGCGTCTCCTGAATGCGGGAACGGGGATCAGCCTTAATGGTATTAAAGAGCGGTTCCTGTTCCACGGTCACCTTGAAAGCCTGGATTTCGTTCTTTTCGGAGACGGTCACCACCAGGCAGTAAGCCTGCCTGACGGCGTCCGGTATTCTCTTCCTGGCGGCGTCGACATGGCCGCTCAAAAGCTCCGACCGTACCGGGTCCAGCTCCTGCCCCTTCAACATCACCCGCACTTCTTCCCAGCCCAGGTAGTCCCGAATCCGGTTCCGGGCCACCTCCAGCCCGTCCCGCGAGGGCACGGCCAGGACGACCGCGTTGCGGTAGACCCTGGGGCGATCCGCAGCCGTAGTCTCCTCGATGTACCTCTTGGCTTCGACACTGGCGTTCCCCACGGTTGACGCCGCCCTCGGCCCCAGAACCGCAAACCGGAACTCGCCGTCATCGTCGACGTCCCTGGGCCTGTCGGGGAGGTTATGCACCTTGGCCCCGGCCCCGGACGCCCCCGCCGTCAGGCTCTTGAGCTTGAAGATGTTGTCGAGCAGCGTGGCTTCGATTGCTTCTTCGCCGATCGACCGATAGGCCTCGCTGTGCATCTGCCGCAGGTTCGGCTTGGAACCCAGGCGCCACGCCCGGGGCAAGTCCTTGACGGCACCGTCCGCCGCGCCGCCGCTCCCGCCGCCCAGCAGCCCCTCGTCGAGAAACCAGGACAGCTCCGCCCAGCGCTGCAGGGCCTTCCCCAGCTCAATCCGGTCCGGCCTGGTGTGGCCCAGCAGAGCGAAAAGCTCACTCGTGGACGCCTTCTGCCCGACCGGCTGCGAGTGAATGAAAGTGGCCATCACCGCCTGTTCCACTTCCCGGGACTTCAGGGCCGGCATCTCCCCCTGGACGGCCCGGGCCTTGGCCAGCTCCCCCTCCAGGATTCCGGCCCACTCCTGCCGCTTCCCCTCGTATTCCTCGGTGGCCGCAACGGTGGTCAGTTCGCGGGCGGCGTCCGAAATCTCCTCTTTCCCGGGCGCGTTCAGGAACACGTTGGCGGTGATCAGCGGACAGATGTCCCACTTCTCCGCCTCCCGCAGGGCCAGCGCGAACGTCCGCAATACACCCCGGGCACGCTGGAACCCCTCCAGTTGCGTCCACTTGACGTACAAAACCTCGGTCAGGTCCGGATGGAACGGGTAGCTGCGCAAAAAGCGTTCCTCGGCCGCCTGCCCCTCCTTCCTGGTCTGGTCGTCGAGGCTGGTGATCCCCTGCAGGGCGGCCACCACGTGCGGCCGGAAAGCCTCGCGGTCGCGGATCGAGTCGGCGGTGAAGAAGCGGCGGCGCAGCACCTCGGCCACGTCTTCCTTGACCACGGGCTGCACGCCTTCCTCCTGCTCGCGACGGAAGATGTCGTACATCTCCTTGGCGATCTCCTTGCCCAGCGCGTCGCTCTTGCGCGGGTCGCTGGCCAGCAAGGACGCGACCACCGCGCACCGGTCGACCTTCACGGCCGCCTGGGTGAGGTACTGGAAGAAGTTCTGCAGCCTGTTCCGCCAGGCCGGGTCGAGACTCACCTTTTCCCGGGCGAACATCAGCACTTCGTCCAGCAGCACCAGCGTGGCCAGGCCGTCCCGGGCGGGGATGGCCAGCAGTTCAGTCAGGAGGTTTTCCGCCGGGGCGCTCTCGCGCTCGGCGTCCAGGCCTTCGGCGTGCAGGAGCCTAAGCCCCTCGGCCCCGGCCAGCTGCCAGGCCAGCACGCTCCACGGCTGCTTCAGCCACCGCCGGGCGCCTCCGGGGTCCCTGACCGCCATCCCCTTTTCCACGTCCAGCTTGTCAAAAGCCAGGCATGCGATCCGGGCCCGGGGTACCCGTGCCGTTTGGTGCGGGTCGGGCGCAATCCCCGCGTGCTCCTTGAACTCCCTGACCGCGGGCAGCTCGGGCAGCCCGGCCGGGTCGGAAACCAGGTGGTAGAGGGTGATCAGGGTGTGCGTCTTGCCGCCGCCGTAGGTCAGCTCCAGCTGCCGGACCGCCTTTGCGCTCTTGCCGGCCAACCGGTTGAGTACGTCCTTCGCCAGCTCCCTCAGGTTGAAGGTGGGATAGGTCAGGGTGAAGAACTCGGCCGGGTCCTGGTACACCCGTTTGGCGCTGCCCATCGCCACGTCGTAGATGTCTGCGGCGAAGTCGGCCAAAGACAACTCCCCGGTCCGCAGGTCATCCCGTATCTTCACTACTTCGTGCCACGCCTGCCAAGGCCGCCGGCTCATATTCCCACCCCCACGTTATTACCGTATTCATTACCACTATTCACGGGTTATTACCACGTTTGCGCCATCACCGAGCAGGCGGACCGTCCGCACAAGGCTCTGGTCCACCGGCTGTTTTTCGATGAATCCCGGCGCGAAGGACTTCACACGAATAACCCCCCGGTTTCACGCGACAGGCCGCGGGCGGCCACATGATTGCTGATGCTCTCCAGCAGCGAGCGCTCCCCGTTGCCCGGCGGGGCGAGTTCAATCAGGGCCTGCAACAGCTGGTGGAACAGCCGGTTCCGGCGGAGCGCCCGGTCGTCCAGGTACTCGTCCACCCTGGTCACGTCCCCGGCCTTCCAGAGGTGCATCAGGTGGTGGACCTGGTCGATCAGGGGCGCGGGCCGCGTACCGGAGTCCAGGCCCAGGCCCTTGCGCTTGCGCGCTTGCCAGGCCTTGAGCCGCACCTTGCTGCCGGTGCCTTCCTTGCCTCCGGCGTCGGCGTCGCTCTCCAGCCCCTCTTCCGCATCATCGCTCCCGCCGTTTTCCCCGTTCGTCTCCTTGCCGCCGGTCCGCGCCAGGATATCGTACTGGTCGGCCAGTTCGCGGTCCGAAAGCCCGCAGGAGACGGCGTACAGGATACACGCCCCGGCGGGAGCATCCTCCATCCCGAAGTCGTGGCGGTGGAGCAGGTAGTAGGTGGTCACGTCGTCCAGGTATACCCGCGCCAGTGGGTCGGCCTCTTCCGCCTCGCCGTCGTGGGAGAGGACCCGCCCCACCACGAAGTCCACCACAATCCGGCGCACCGACCGCAGGAACTCGGTCACGCTCATCGTCTGCCCCGGTTCATTGGCCTTTTTGACCACCGGGTGCTTGCTGTAGGCCTCCAGGGCCGGCCCGGTGGCCGCCCAGACAAAGTCCGGTCCCCTGATCCCGGCATCCCAAAACTCGTGCAGGCGCTTATAGATACCTTCGCGCATCTCGTCCAGGACGCGGTTGTCCCATCCCGGGCGGGCCGTCTCCGGCCGCTTGCGGCACACGAGCCATACCGATGATGATAGTGCTGCCGACGTTTGTGCACGAACCCTCCCTGTCCGCTCAGTCTGAATCGGCCAACTCCCAGTCACTACGAAGCCCGCTCTGATTAGAGCCGACACTAAGGCCTCCCAAGCATCCGGCTGTTTATGGGCAAAGACAATGACAAGTCGTCCATCGGTCTTGAGTGCTCGATAAAGGGCTTGAAACGCTTGAAACATCCCTTCCTCGTATGCTGCCTTAGACTTTGGCTTGTCCCCGCCGTAGCGGCTGGCGTCGTCAATTAACTCTCCATCGTTTTCTTCGTGATCCCACTTTGGAGCCAGACGTTGAACGAAAGCCCTCTCGCTATCCAAGGACAATCCGTACATAGTACGTCGTAGCCATATATAGAAGAAATCCATCAAGTCTGAATACGGTATGGCATCGTAGTATGGTGGGTCGGTCACTACTGCATCAAATGATGCTGAGGGGTGGTCCTTCAAGGCAGACTGTTGAAACGTTGTGATAGATCCTTTAGCGCAAGCTTTGAGTGCATGATCAACGTATTCCACAATGTGTTCAAGACTACCTGATATCCCCCCTGCAGAATTTGACCATGGCACGGTCTCTACAAAATCCCAGGTGATTGGAAGGGCAAAACGGCCAAAACTTCCTGAGGGCTTTTCGGCATTTGTCGATATCCAAATGCACTGAGTTGAGTTTCTGTCAGCGAGCTTTTCGGTCAACAATGCCAAGTAGGAGGCAAGAGCTTCCACCCACTTGTTATCCTTTTCGACTGTTTCCGATAGGTTGTCCCGACTCACTGTGACACACTTTATGAAACATCCCAACGCTAACAGCTGGCGTGGAGTAAACAGTTTTGACCACTTGTCAAAACCGTAAAGAGGAACACGAAATCCCAATGTCTCCTTACTAGGCAGAGGTTCATCTGGCAAGCCAAAGGGTATTTCCGCAAACACCCGCTCCAACTCCGCCTCTGCCTCACCCGCCAAGCGGATCTCATCAGGTGTAGGCAACCGGTACTCCTTGCCGCGTTGCCCGTCCACGACCACGGCGGTCATCTGTGCTCCCAGGCGCCCGGCTTGCCCCTCGAGCCGGATGTCCTCCATCGTCATAATGGTGCCGCAGCAGGGACAGGTCGCCCCGGAACGGGACATGGTGCCGGAGCCGGCCTTGCGGTCGTGCTCCCGCCTCTGGGCGTTGTTGCCCCCCACCAGGGGAACATCAGCTTGAACGCCGAAGACGACGCCCGCCCGCTCCGCGTTGGGTTCCATCGTCAGGACGACCCGTTTTTTCTCCTTCTTGCAAAGCCAGCGCGTCTTCAGCAAGGGCACCAGCGCCCGGCAATTCTTGCACTGCACCGTCCGCGCCCAAAGGTAGGCCACCGCAGGCTTCGGCACCCACCGGGGCTTTCGCTGGTCCGACAAGTATTGCTCGCTGAATTCGCCGTTTAAGGCCTCGATGTCCGGGGTGCCGTCCGGCTGCAGGGGTACCAGCCGGGAGTCACGCCGCTCGTAGTCGGTTTCCCCCGGCCGCAGCGGTTCGAAGTCGGCGTAGGTCGGGTAGAACTGGGCCAAGTCCCGCCGGGCGTTTCTCAAGACCCACCGGCCCCACGCCCTGACGTGCCAGGCGAGGTCCGCCTGGGGCGGTGCGGGGTACCCACGCCAGTGGGTCAGTTCGCGTTCACCATCCGCAAACGCAAACCGCAGCTGGTTCCCTTTTTTCGATCCTCCCCCGCAGACTCCGGGGTGGGCCTTGCAGTACTGTTCCATGAACTCCTGGTCTTCCAGCACAAACGCCGGCAGCGGCCGTTTCTGCCCGGCCAGTTGCTGCGGGTATTCCAACGTACACTTCAGGATGAACCAGGCCACCGGGTTGATGTCCGCGGCGGTGACCTCGCAGCCCAAACGCATGGCCTCAAGAGGAATGGCCCCGCCGCCGGCGAACGGGTCCAAAACCCTGGGAGCCCGGTCCCCGTACGCCTTTTTGATCTCCTCCCGGAACCAGTCCAAAGCCGGGCCGTCCTCCCGCCCCCAGTGCAGGATGCCGCCCTTGGTTTCTTCCCTTACCCGGTCGACGACCTTGCCAGTGGGAAGCTTCTTTTTCTCCACCTTCTCCACGACGCGGCCACCCAGCTTTTCTAGAATATTGCGCCTTTCCTCGGCGGTGTCGGGGTCGGGCAGCAGCGTGGCGATCAGGGCCGCCCGGCAGGCCGCCAAGGGCCTGCGCGCCGGCCAGATGTGCAGCGTGGAGATGTGCCCGTGACGCACGTTTTTCTCGTGCACGGAATCCAGGGAAGCCTGCTTCAGGCAAAAGGCGCGCTCGATCAGTCTCGGCCCGTCAGACATCTCGTCGTTACCCCGTTTCAGTTTGAATTGACCGCCTTGAATTAACGCCGCGGCGCTTCTCGGAGAAGCGCCCTCCGGAAACGGTTGAACAGTGTCCTTCGTTCTTCAGTCGTCTTCGGCCGCCGCAAATATCTCCTGTTCCCCGATCACCACTTGGCCCCTGGCCCGCACCAGCAGTTTCCCGAAGGGGTCGCGGATGCGCAGCAGGCGCGGGTGGGCACCGGCGCAATCGTAGACCACATAGAGCCAGTAGCGGTTTCTGAGGTTGCAGGCCCGCGCCCACTCGTTCTCGGAGAGCTCCACGTCGCCGATGCGGGCGCGGCCCTTGACCTCGATGGCCCTTTCCTCTGCGTCGGGGTGGCGGGAAAGAAGGTCGAAGCCCGGGTGTGCCTCCAAGCCGGCCGGCACCGCGGCCTCCGGCGTCGACACGTCCCGGACCGTACACCCCCGGTCTTCCTCGTAGCCCCAGGCCACCCGGACGGCCACGCGCTCCACTTCCCGGTCGTGCCGCGTCTTGTCGGCGGGGTCGGTGGAAGGCACGACCAAGGCGTGGGCCAGCTCGTAGAGCTCACCCGGGGCGATCAGCTCCGGCTCCCGCTCCAGGACCTTAAGCGCCAGGGCCTTGCGGTGGTACAGGTCCTTCTGGCGCTCCTTGACCTTTTTCAGTTCCCGGCCGGCGCGGGCGTCACCGGCACGCACCCGCTCGGCGAGCTTCGCCCGCGACTGGGCCAGTTCGGCGTCCTGGTAGGCGTAGCCCCGGGACAAAAACTCCCGCCTTTCAGGCAAGGACGCAAGCAGGCTCCGGCGCCGGGCCTCAGCCAGCGGCAGCGCCACGTGCTCGAGCGCGTAGCTTTGGGCCTGGGCCCCGGCCGCCGCCATCGTGCCCGCGAAGGCCGCGTACTCCAAGGGCACGCCTTGGCCGCCGCGCAAGAGCATCAGGTGCTCCACCGGGCACTCCCTGATCTCGCCGGTCTCTTCCTGCCGCAGCCCGACCAGGCGGACCTCCAGCCGTTCTTCCCGCGCGAAGGCCCTGGGCAGCGCCGGGTCGGCCTCGCGGGCGACCTGCACCAGGAAGAGGTGAAAGAAGTAGGGCCGGTCGGCGTAGGGGTCGAGAAAGACGCCGCCCCGGCGGGCGTCGGCGGCGAACCGTTCACGCACCATCAGGCGGTAGCGCTCGAAGAACGGCTCGCCCGGGTGCAGGTAGATGGCTTTGTCGTGCGGCTCCGGCTTGTACACCGTCAGCCGCCGGCGCTGCTCGGGTTCATACGCCTCCAGCAACGGCCAGAGCTGGTCCAAAGCCCCGGTCTTTAGGGGCTTGAGGAAAAAGCCGGTCTCCAGGTCCCCTTCCAGGCCGATGCCCAGCAACGGGGCGGACTTCTCGATGAAGCGCCGGACGTAGCCGGGCAACAGGCGGCGCAGTTCTTCGCGGTCCCGCTTGGCTTGCTGGTCCGGCAGCCGCACGGCCACGTCGCCGCCGGATTGGAGAATCCGGTCCAGCTGCGCCTGCCGCGCCCGGATCTGCTCCGGGGTGAGCAGGCCCTCGATCCGGGCCACCGCCTCGTCGGTGCGGTTCTCGACGACCGCCTGCAGCACGAGGTCTTTCAGGGAAACCCCCTCGAACAGCCGCCCGATAACGTCGAACACCTTGTCGGAGTTCAGTTCCCGGCGGATGGCCTCCAGCTTGGTCAAGAGCGTTTTGAGGACCCGGCCCTCCCGGGTCTTGCCGGCCACCAGGTTGAACAGGAGCACGGGGTCGTGCAGCTGCTTGTAGCGGTGGATGCGGCCCAGCCGCTGCTCGACGCGGGCCGGGTTCCAGGGGATGTCGTAGTTGACCATCAGCCAGCAGAATTGGAGGTTGATGCCCTCCCCGGCGGCGTCGGTGGCCACCATCAGCGTCGCGCCGCCCTCCGCGGCCGGCCGCCGGAAGAACTCCACCTGTTCCTCGCGTTCCTGGTAGGGCATTCCGCCGTGGATGCTCGCCACCTTCCCCGCGAAGCCCAGGCCCTCCAGCCGCCGGACGAGGTAGTTCAACGTGTCGCGGTGCTCGGTGAAGATCAGGATCTTCTCGTCCTTGAAACGCTCGTCTTCCAACACCTCGTAGAGCTTGTCGAACTTGGACTCTTCCCCGTCCGCTGTTTCAACCGTCCCCGCCAGGCGGAGCAGGGCTTCCACCTGCAGGCGCTCGGCCTGCAGCTCGGCCAGGGAGGTGGCCACCACGCCGCGGAGCAGCTTGTCCTCGGCGACTTCGTTTTCTTCCCGGCCGTCCTGGCTCTCTTCCTCGTCGCCGGTCATCTGTTCGTGGACGTCCGGCGTTTCGTCGATCCTGCGCTGGAGACGGAGCAGTTGGCTCTCGGAGATCCGCCCGCTCTCGATGTCCGCGATCAGCTCGTCCAGCTTGGCCAGCCGGCGTTCAAACGAGCATTTCAGCGCGTAGGTGGAACTGGCCAGGCGGCGCTGGAACACGCTCATGGCCAGGCGCGCCGCCGACCGGTTCAGGATGCGCGCCCGGTTGTAGTAGGTTTCGATGTAGCTCGTGGTCTCGGCGTAGAGGCGCTGCTCGGCCGCCCCCAAGTCGTAACTCAAGGTGTCCGATACCCGGGTGGGGTAGATCGGGGTGCCGTCGAAGCGCACCATTTCCTCCTTGGTGCGGCGGATGAAATAGCGCCCGCGGACCGCGGCGGGAAAGGCGTGGAACGCGTCGACCGTGGACAGGAGTTCGGGCTCCAGCAGCCGCCACAAGCAGAAGTAGGGGTAGTCCTTGCCCATGTGCGGCGTCGCGGTCAGCAGAAGGAGATGGTGACCGCACCACGGCAGCTGCCACTCCGGGTCGGTCGACGCCCCGGCCAGGGCTTCGGCGAGGCGGTAGCGGTCGGTCTTGCGCACGGTCAGGTCCGGGTTGCGGTCGGCGGAGAGCTTGTGCGCCTCGTCGAAGATGACCAGGTCGTACGGCTCCACCCCCGGTTGGTGCAGGCGGCCGAAAGTCTGCCGCCCCCTGAGGGTGTCCACGCTGACGATCACCAGGTCGCCGTCCGGACCCGCGAACAGGTTGTCCGACCGGGAATCGGCCCCGCTGACGATGCGGAAGGGCAAGCTGAAGAGCGTGCGCATCTCCCGTTCCCAGTTGCCGACCAGGCCGGCGGGCGGGACGATCAGCACCCGGTGCACCAGCCGGCGGGCCAGCATCTCCCGGATGTAGAGGCCGGCCATGATGGTCTTGCCGGCACCGGCGTCGTCGGCCAGCAGGAAGCGCAAGCGGGACTGAGGGAGCATGTGTTCATAGACGGCGATTCGCTGGTGGGGCAGCGGGTCGATCAAGGAGATCTCGGTGGCGAAGGCGGGGTTAAAGAGGTGCCCGTAGGCCAGGCGCTCCGCCTCGACGACGGCCCGCACCTTTTCCGGGTGGCTGGAGAAGTCTATGGGCGCGGCACCGTGCTCAAAAGGCTTGTACTCGTCGCGGAGTTCGGCCAGCTCCGCATCGCCGCCGTAACCCGTCTTTCCGTATACGAGCGGGGGTTTCTCAAACCCGTCGAAGCCCTCTTGTTCGACACGGAGAATCTGCCCCCAGGCGAGGCGGTTGGGGCGCGACTGGGCGTTCTCCCACCGGTTCACGGCGGCAAAGGACACGCCGAGCAACTCGGCCAGCCGGGCTTGGCTGAGACCCAACCTATTTCGCAGCCGCCTGACCCTGTCCGGGTAGTCGTCAGGAATACCCTTCACACCCAGGCCCCCGTCTTCCAACTGAAGATATTGCTGCCATTGTAAGGCCTGGCAGTGATGCAGTCAAGGCTATGGCAGATGTTATACTGGCATTTTCATCTCCTGCTAGTATCCTTTGGTGCGGATTCCGGTGAAATCGGCCGCCTGTTCCGATTTTTTCCGGCCACCCGTTCCGGAGTTTCCGGACAGGGGTCGGAGCGTAGCGACGCTGGTTGTGGATAATATATCCTGGTGTCCGGAATCAGT
>JBFLXL010000017.1 GCA_040757205.1 Bacillota bacterium | reverse complement strand
ACCGGCCACCCGGATCGAACGGCTGGTAACAATTCCCCCCAGGGAGATCACCGCCACCTCCGTCGTTCCCCCACCCACGTCGACAATCATCGTGCCGGTCGGTTCGTGCACCGGCAAACCGGCCCCGATGGCGGCCGCCATCGGCTCCTCGATGAGGTAACACTCCCGGGCGCCGGCCGCCAGCGCCGCCTCCCTGACCGCCCGCTCCTCCACCGCGGTGACACCGGACGGAACGCCGATCACCACCCGCGGCCGGACCAGAAAAGTTCTTCCGCGCAGGGCTTTGTTGATGAAGTACTTGATCATGCTCTCGGTGGTGTCAAAATCGGCGATCACGCCGTCCTTCATCGGGCGGATGGCCACGATGTTCCCCGGGGTGCGCCCGATCATCTGCTTGGCCTCTTCGCCCACGGCCAGAATCCGCCCGCTGTCTTTTTCGATGGCCACCACGGACGGCTCGCGCATTACAATGCCCTTTCCTTTTACATACACCAGGGTGTTCGCGGTACCCAGGTCGATACCCATATCCCTGGAAAGAAATGCAATCGCCATGACCTACCCCTTTCACCCGTTCTCGCTAGAAAAGCCCTTCCAATTTCAGACTGGTGAACTTATTATCTCCGATGACGATGTGATCTAGGACCCGAATCCCGACTATTTCCCCGGCCTCGAAAAGCCGCTGCGTCAGTTCGACGTCCTGCGGGCTCGGGGTCGGATCGCCGCTCGGATGATTGTGAATCAGGATCACTGCGGCGGCGCTGCGCCGAATCGCGTTTTTAAACAACTCCCGCGGGTGGACGCTGGAAGAGTTCAGGGTGCCGATCGAGATCTTCTCCACTGCCAAAACCCGGTTCTTGGTATTCAGGACCAGCGCCCAGAAGTGCTCCCGGTCAAAGTACCGCATCTCTTCCATCACCAGCCCGGCCGCCTCTTCGGGGGTGCGCACGGTCGGCTGCCACTCCCCGGGGCGACAGGCGGCCCGCCGGCCCAGTTCAAAGGCCGCCCGGACCTCGGCCGATTTCGCCGGGCCGACGCCCTTGACGGCCTGCAACTCCTCGATCCCGGCCTCCGTCAGCCCCCGCAGGCCGCCGAAGCGGCTTAATATCTGGTTGGCCAGGTCGATCGCCGTGGCGGTGACCGTTCCGCTCCGGAGCAGGATTGCCAGGAGCTCGGCGTCCGAAAGGGACTGCACACCGTGCGCCGCCAGCCGTTCACGCGGACGAAGCTCCGCGGCCATCTTCTTTATCGTTAGGTGGTATTCGACAGCCAAGAGGCTCTACCTCCGTCCGGAGGGACTCCAATTCACACCAACCAGGCTCAAAAGGTCCAACCCCTGCCGGTGGAAAAGCCCCCTCAAAAGCGGCAGGGGCAGACCGACCACGTTGAACCAGCAGCCCTCGATGCCCCGCACGAAAAGACCGCCCAGTCCCTGGATCGCGTAGGCTCCGGCCTTGTCCAGCGGTTCCCCGGTGGCCGCGTACCATTCGATTTCTTGCCGGGTCATCGCCCGGAAGTGGACGCGCGTCCGTTCGTGACCGGTGACTGCGTGCCCGTCCGGCATCCGGATCAAGCTCACCCCGGTGAGCACTTCGTGGGTGTCGCCCTGCAAGACGGTCAACATCGCGGCGGCTTCCTCCGGTCCGTCCGGCTTTCCGAAGAACCGCCCCCGCTGGAACACTACGGTGTCGGCCCCAAGGACCAAACCGTCGCCAACCCGGCAGGCCACCGCCCGGGCCTTGTGTTCGGCCAGGCTTTCCGCCACGTTCGCCGGATCCGGCCCGGTAAAGACCTCATCAACCCCGGCGGGAAGCACCTCGAACTCCAAGCCGAGGCTTTGCAGCAGTGCCCGCCGCCGGGGGGAGGCCGAAGCCAGGACAATCCGGAACATAAGCCTCAAGTATTCCGGTAGACCAGATACCCCAATAGAAAACCGAGGAGGGTAAGTGGCCCGATCGACAGGGAAAACCCGAAGGTGACCGTCATAAACCGCAGATCCAAAACCCCGGGGGCTAATCCGGCGGTCAGCATATTGTCCAAAAAGGGGAACGTCGGGCTCAGAATCCGGCCCACCACGCTACCCGCCAAACCACCAAGGATCATCAACACGACCAGGATCCACGGGTTCCTGCCTCTCGCCATGAAATTCCCCCCATAAACCTCAGTGTAGCATTCCCGGCAAATCGTGACAAGCTTTACCGCCGAGCAGACCCCCTACAGTTCGTCCCGCAACCTGACGACCATTGTCAGTTCCACCGCCGCGCCGAGCGGCAGCTCGGCCACCCCCAGCGCGGCCCGGGCGTGACGCCCGGCCTCTCCAAAGACCGCCAGCACCAACTCCGAAGCGCCGTTCACCACTCCGGGCTGCCCCTCGAAACCAGGGGCGCTGCGCACGTAGCCGGTGAGCCAAATCACCTGCTCCACCAGGTCCAGGCTGCCGGCCACGCTCCGGATGACCCCCAGGCAGTTAAGCGCACAAAGCCGGGCCGCCTCGTACCCATCCGCCGGGGACAAATCGGCACCGATGCGTCCCCGGAAAACGACTTCCCCCCCGGTTACGGGAAGTTGCCCCGAAGTGAAAACCAGTTGCCCCGCTCGCACTCCCGGCACATAGGCGGCCACGGGCGGCGGGGGCTCGGGGATGGTCAGTCCCAGGGTCCGGCATCTTTCTTCCGCTGACATCCGCTTAAAACCTCCTTGGGCGGCAGATGGGATTTGGCGCCCTGCCGACTTGGACATCTTTCTTCCGCATGACAATCGCTTGTCCGCCTTGGGCGGCAGATGGGATTTGGCGCCCTGTCCTCCTTGGGTGTTTGCCGCGTCCCCTCTAAGTATACCTCGCCTGCGCCGGAAAAGCCGCTTGCTGGCGGGCAAGCGGCGAAAAGAACTCCGGCGGACTGGCTCGTCTTCCGGTAGCGGGCGCGTCCGTTGGGCGCCCCTCTAGAACCCGCCCCGCACCACCATCACCACGAAGAAGAGGTAGAGCGAGCCACCGAGGGCGGCGAGGAACCAACCATCCAGGTGCCCGGCCCGGCGGGCGTAGAGAAAAACCAGCCAGGACGCCGTCAGGGCGAGCACCGCACTGGTGAGGGCCGCCGTGGTCAACCGCCAGTCGGTGAAGTAGATGCCGATGGCAGGTACCAGCGTACTCTGAAAAACCATGGCCCCGGTAATGTTTCCCATGGCCAGGGTGTCCTTCTTCTCTTTCATCCAGATCAGGCTGTTGAAAAGTTCCGGCATCTCGGTGGCGATGGGAGCTACCAGCAGCGCAAACAAGAGCGGGGCCATGCCGAAATGGTGCGCCAGGAAACCGATCCCCTGCACAAAGACCTTGGCCCCCCCGAGAATCAGCAGAAAGGCGAAGCAAACTTGACCCAGGATCAACACCAGGTGCGGGTCGGCGGCGCGTGGGGCCACCAAGAGCGGACCGGTGTCGTCCCCCGTTCCGCAGCGCTCGCCCTGGGTAACGGCCCGCACCAGAAAAACCACGTAGGTCAAAATCAGGATCACCACCACGACCGGCCTGACGGCCGGGGGCAGGAAGGCGGCGGTGATGGCCAGCGCGTAGGCGGCCAGAAAAAACCCCAGGTCTCGGCGCAAAAGGTCGGGGTGGGGACGCACGCGCGCCGAGCCGCGGCGGCGCCTCAAAACCACGGCACTCGTCCCGGCCAGGCAGAAACCCGCGGTGGCCAGCATGAAGGGCGCCCCCAGGATCGCCCCGATGCCGACCTCATCGGCGGCCTGGCTGTGACCCATCAGGATGGCCACCACTGGGATCATCGTCTCCGGCAGGGCGGTGCCGATCGCGGCCAGTACGCTGCCCACCGCCCCTCTGGCCAGTCCCAGCTTCAAGCCCAGCCACTCCACCCCGTTGGTGAAAAACCGCGCCCCCAACAGGATCACCACCAGAGCGGCCACCAGGTACAGGTAAACCAAACCCCCAACCCCTCCCGCAGGCCTCGGCAAGCATCGCTTAATCTGTATGAGCATGCCCGCGGGAAAATCACCGGGCGGAGGCGGACCCTGGCGCAGCCCGGCAATGACGGCCACAGTAAACAAGCCGTTATGGTGGTCAGTGGTCAGTCGCCACCGGTATCCGGCTGGAAAGCCGTTTTTGGAAGAGGGGATCGCTAATTGGGTTTTTACGCGGCTAAAGCCGTTGGAATTGGCTCTTGGGACTGCTGGCGACGGGGGCCGGAAAACGGCCGCTACGTAACGGCCGACCGGAGGGCGCCGATGAGATAGACCGACCCGGTGACGACCACCACTCCTCCCGCTCCGGCAATGGCTCGGGCGCGACCGAGGGCCGCAAGGCAGTCCGGCTCGGTTTCCACGTGTGCGCAATGCCTGGCAGCCTCCACCGACACCCGCTCCCAATCCACGGCCCGCTCCGAAGGAGGCCTGGTGACCACCACGGCCAGGGCCGCGGGGGCCAGCGCGGCGGCGATACCCGCCCGGTCCTTGTCCCCCAACACCCCTAAGACCATGACGATATCCCGGCCCGGAAAGCGTGCGGCCAGTGTGTCCCGCAACGCACCGGCGGCGGCGGGGTTGTGGGCGGCATCCAGCACCACCGTCGGCCGACCGTCCAGCACCTCGAAGCGGCCGGGCCAGCGCACCGCCGCCAGCCCTTCGCGAATTGCCCCGGGACCCAGGGAAGGAACAAGTTCCCCGACCACTTCAGCAGCAGCCACCGCGCAGGCCGCGTTCACCTGCTGATGCCGCCCGGCGAGCGGCAGCGCCAATCCTCGGTAGACGGCCCGCCGGCCCGAGATGTCCAGCACCTGTTTTTCGCCAGTGTTCGCCGGTCGTGAACTCACGTCGGCGCCCACCCGGATCAGCGGTGCGCCCGACTCCCGGCAGGCGCTGGCGATCACCTCCAGCGCCTCGCCTTCAGCCGCGGTCACCAGCGGCACTCCGGGCTTGACGACCCCGGCCTTTTCCCGGGCGATTTCAGCGAGCGTTTCGCCGAGATAGTCTTGGTGGTCAAGGGCAACGTTGGTGATTACGGCCACGGCGGGAACAACCACGTTCGTGGCGTCCAGCCGCCCCCCGAGACCCACCTCCAGCACCGCCAGACCAACGCGCTCCTCCCTGAAGAGTTGCAGAGCCAGGACGGTATGCAGTTCAAACTCCGTGGGCCGGAGCCGGCGGGCCGCCGGCGCCAGCAGGTCCCAATGACGGGCAATCAGCCCGGCCAGGCGCTCTTTCGCCACCGGGCAGCCGTCAATCAAAAAGCGCTCCGTGTAGCTCGAAAGGTGGGGTGAAGTGAAAGTGCCCACCTTGAGGCCGGCGGCCCGGGCCATAGAGGTCAGCATCGCGGCCGTCGAGCCCTTGCCGTTGGTCCCCCCGATGTGGGCCGCCAAAAGATCGCCATGAGGATCACCCAGCATGGCCAGGAGTTCCCGCACCCGTTCCAGGCCGAAGTTCACCCCGGTCGCCGCCAGCCCGCGTAGAGCGTCCAGGGCCTCTTCAAAGTACACCTTTTCCCCGCCACCCCAAAGAGACGCCCGAGGCGCCTCTGTCTGTCCATCCGGCCACGCCGGCATTGCCTTTACGGATAATTCCCTTTTGCGCAGATGTGTCAATCCCGTTCAGGCCAAGTTGCGAGAAAGTCAAAGAAGGCAAAATAGGGGACTGTCCCCCTTTTTCAGGGGCGGAGCAAGGCCAGCCGGGCCGCCAGAGCCGCACGCTTTTCGGCCAACTCGGCCCGTTTGGTCCGTTCCTTTTCCACCACCTCAGGCGGCGCTTTTTCCAGAAAGGCCGGATTGCCCAGTTTCCCCTCCACCCGCGCGAAGTCCGTTTCAACCTGTTGCAGTTCCCGGGCCAGGCGCCCGGCCTCCCGGTCGATGTCGATCAGCCCGGCCAGCGGCACGAAGACCTCCATCCCCCGCACCACCGCGTGCGCCGCCGCCTCCGGCCTGGTGTCCAGCGTCTCCACGACCTCGACCCGCACGTTGGCCAGGTTTTCGATGTATTCCCGCCACCGCTTTAAAACGGCGTGCACGGACCCGTCGGGAACCACCAACACCGCTTGGGCCCGGGCGCTCGGGGGCACGTTCATTTCACTGCGCAAATGCCGCACCGCCCGCGTGGCTTCAACGATGCAACCCATGTCGCGTTCCGCATCCGGGTCGACAAGTCCAGGCTCCGCAACCGGCCAAGCGGCCCGCATAATCGTTTCGCCCTCGTGGGGCAAGTGCTGCCACAACTCCTCAGTAATGAACGGCATGAACGGGTGCAAGAGTTCCAGGGTGGACCGCAAGACCCGGACCAGTACATCCTGCGCCGCGGCCCGTTCCGCGTCCGTTCCCTGGTAGAGCCGCCGCTTGACCAGTTCGATATACCAGTCGCAAAACTCGTCCCAGACAAACTCGTACAGCGCCCGCGCCGCCTCGCCGGGGTCGTACGCCGCCAGTCCCTCGGTCACCCGGTCCCGGGTGCGCGCAAAGCGACTTTGCACCCAGCGGTCCGCCAGCTCTGGCGGGGCGTCGCGTCCGGGCTTGGCCCGAGGCCCGTTCCCGGCCTGCCGGGCGTCCAGGTTCATGAGCACGAACCGGGACGCGTTCCAGAGCTTGTTGGCGAAGTTGCGGGCGCCCTCCAGCTTCTCAAAGTGAAAACGCAGGTCGTTGCCCGCGGTATGACCGGTGATCAGCATGAACCGCAGGCTGTCCGCACCGTACTTTTCGATGACCTCGATCGGGTCCACCCCGTTGCCCAAGCTTTTGCTCATCTTCCGCCCCAGCGCGTCCAGCACCAAGCCGTGGATGAACACGTCGCGGAACGGTTTTTCGTCCATGAACTTGAGGCCGCTGAACATCATCCGGGCCACCCAGAAGAAGATGATGTCCCGCGCCGTGACCAGCACCGAGGTCGGGTAATAACGCGCCAGGTCCGCGGTGGGCTCCGGCCACCCCAACGTGGAAAAGGGCCACAGCGCCGACGAGAACCAGGTGTCCAGCACGTCGGGGTCCTGCTCCAGCGCCGCGTGGCCGCACCGGGAGCAGGCCGCCGGTTCGGTCCGGGCGGCGATCACCTCTTGACATTCCCGGCAGTACCAGACCGGGATGCGGTGCCCCCACCACAGTTGCCGGGAAATGCACCAGTCCCGCACGTTTTCAAGCCAGTTTATGTAGATCTTCGCAAAGCGCTCCGGGACGATGCGCACCCGCCCGTCCCGCACCGTGGCGACGGCCGGCGCCGCCAGCGGCTGCATGCGCACAAACCACTGCAGCGAAAGCATGGGCTCCACCATGGTCTGGCACCGGTAACAGTGCCCCACGGCGTGGTCCAGGTCTTCCACCCGAGCCAGCAAGTCCTGGCGCTCCAGTTCTTTCAGCACCCGCCGGCGACACTCCATGCGGTCGAGCCCCGCGTAGGGCTCGGCCTGCGCGGACATACGCCCTGCGGCGTCGATGACCTGCACCTGGGGCAGGCCGTGCTGCTTACCGATTTCAAAGTCGTTGGGGTCGTGGGCCGGGGTGATTTTCAGCGCCCCGGTGCCGAAGGCCGGGTCCACGTAGCGGTCGGCGATCACGGGGATCTCACGCCCCACCAGCGGCAGCACCACCGTGCGTCCCACCAGGTGCCGGTAGCGCTCGTCGTCCGGGTGCACCGCCACCGCGGTGTCACCCAGCATGGTCTCCGGGCGGGTGGTGGCCACGGTCACGCGGCCGCTCCCGTCCGCCAAGGGGTAGCGGACATGATAGAGGTGAGAAGGCGTGTCCAGGTGTTCCACCTCGATGTCCGAGATGGTGGTGGCGCACCGGGGGCACCAGTTGACGATGTAATGGTCCCGGTAGATGAGGCCCTCTTCGTAGAGCTGTAGGAAGACCTCCCGCACGGCTGCCGAACAGCCTTCGTCCATGGTAAAGCGTTCCCGCGACCAGTCGCAGGACGCGCCAAGCCGGCGCAACTGCGTGGTGATGCGGTGGCCGTAATTCGCCTTCCAGTCCCACACGCGCTCTAAGAACTTCTCCCGCCCCAAGTCGTGCTTGGTCAGCCCCTCCTGGTCCAACTGGGCCTCCACCCGCACCTGGGTGGCGATCCCGGCGTGGTCGGTGCCGGGCAGCCACAGGGTGTCGAAACCCTGCATCCGGCGCCAGCGAGTCAAAACGTCCTGCAGCGTGTTGTTCAGGGCGTGACCCATGTGCAACTCCCCGGTTACGTTCGGGGGCGGCATAACAATGGAATAAGTTTCACGGCCCGCGCCCGGAACCGGGCGGAAGTAACCCTCTTCTTCCCAGTGCCGGTAGTGCCGTTGTTCAACCTGATGTGGATCGTATACCGAAGGAAGGCTCTTGTATCCCATATTCCGTTTCCTCTCCAGTTTCTCTCAGTAAATCTTATTTAGTTTCCCCCGGGGTGTCAACAACCGCGCCTTTTCCGGCAACCGCGCCTCTTCCACAACCAAGACGCGTAATATTTCCTTTCCACACCCCGTATGCATTAACATCAGCTTGGCCCGAAACGGAGGAGCACCCTTGCGCAAAATACTCCTGGCCGCCGCCGTGGTCACCATCCTGGCTGCCGGAGCGGCGGCGGCCTGGTTCCTCACCCACCCCCGGGAACCGGAGGTGCACCGGCTCTCAGTGCGGGAAACGGCGCGCGAGATCGCCTACCTGCCCCACTACGTGGCGGCGGCCCTGGGCTACTTTGAGGACAACGGCCTGCACTTAAACCTGACCACCGCCCCCCGCGGGGTGGTGGACCCCGCCCAGGAGAAATCCGACCTCTACCTCGTTCCCCTGGACCGGCTGATGGTCGACGGGCCGGTGGCCTTCGCCGCTCTGACCGGAAAAGACCCAAACTTCCTGCTCGGCCGGGAAGCCAAACCAGACTTCCAGTGGGAGAACCTCAAGCAATACACCGTGATCGGCGATCCGCCCAACGCCGTAGGGGAGGCGGCGCTGGAGGCAATCCTGCGGCGCCTGGAACTCGTTCCCCAGACCCACGTGACCGTCATCCAGCATCTGCCGGTACACTTGCGGGTGGGCACCTTTCTGGCCGGGACGGGGAGCTACATCATCCTGACCGACCCGATGGCCGCCATTCTGGAGAAGGCCGAAACCGGCTTCGTCCTGGCTTCACTTGCGGAGGCCGGCAAGGTTCCGTCCCGGGTCTCGGCGGCCACACCCGAATTTCTGCAGACCCACCCCGACATCGCCCTCGGTTACTGCATAGCCGTCTTTCAGGCCCAGGAGTGGATCGCGCAAAAAAGCCCCGCGGAAATCGCCGTAGTCGCCGCGCCTTTCTTTCCCTACCTCGACCTTGAAACGCTTAAACGGGTTATCGCCCGGAACAAGGCGCTCGATCTCTGGCCGGCAAACCCGCTGGTGGAGGAAGACGGCTACCAGAATTTCCAGGACTGGTTGATCCAGTCCGGGGAGTTGCCGCAGGCCGTGCCTTTTCACCAGGCCGTTGTTCCTTCGTTCGCCCGTGAAGCGGTGGAAGAAGGCACAGTCCCGCCGCCCCCGCAGTGAAAAAGCCCCCCTCGCTTTCCGTCGGGGGGGCTTCCGGTGGCGCGCAGTGTGAGCGGCGCGGTCAAGAAACGCTGACAATGATGGCCCGCGGGTCGAGGGTGGTATCCGAAACCTTCATCACTGTTTCCTCCGGGCTCCATCCCAGCACAATTCTAATACCGTCGTGGTGGTCGACCTGATGCAGGTCCACCCTGAGTACCCGTTTTCCAAAAGGTCCGGCATGCTCGAAAACAAACTCGAAGCTCTCGTTACGCAGGATTCGGAAGTGGGAACTGCCGACGATCTTGTCAACGAGAACGACTTCCCTAATGTTCTGGTCGAAAAGTGACCGCTTCTTAGTCTCCCAAACCGCACCGCCCTTGACCTCGTTGAACTCGTCAATAAGGTCGCCCAGTGCCATTCCAATCACTTCCTCACGCCAGAGTCTTGCGGTATTCTTCCAGATTGAAGAAAGAGAGCGTGTAGGTATGTTCGCCCTCTGCTTCAACCATTCCTGCTTGGTTTCATCCTTTTTTGTTAAAACGCGGCGCCCCATCCAGCCAGTTAAGGAACATTCTGCACTATGGTCTGGTAACTGAGCTCCGGCTGGGTCGAATCCGGCAGCCGGGTTTGGGTCGCCAAGCCATCGGAGCAAAGCGCTGTTTCCAGCACTTCATCCATATGCTCGACCAGTTTGAACTCCAGCTTCGATCTTACGTTGGCCGGAATGTCCTCCAGGTCCTTCTTGTTCTCCAGCGGCAGGATCACGGTCTTGATCCCCGCCCGGTGGGCGGCCAAGACCTTCTCCTTGAGCCCTCCGACCGGGAGTACCCGGCCGCGCAGGGTAATCTCACCCGTCATCGCCACATCGTGACGAACCAGCCGGCCGGTCAATGCGGAAGCCAAGGCCGTGGCGATGGTGATGCCGGCTGACGGACCGTCCTTGGGGGTAGCCCCTTCGGGAATATGGATGTGGATGTCCGTCTTTTCATGGAACTGCCCGTCAATCTGCAACTGCTCCGCCCGGCTGCGCACATAGCTGTATCCGGCCTGAGCCGACTCCCGCATCACGTCTCCCAGCTTTCCGGTCAGGGTCAGGCCGCCCTTGCCCCTGCAAACGGTAACTTCGATCGACAAGGTGTCACCGCCGACCTCGGTCCAGGCCAGACCGGTACCGACTCCGATTTCGTCGTTCTTTTCGGCCACCCCGTAGCGAAACCGGGGAATCCCCAAGAACTGCTCGGTGTTCCGCTTGGTCACCCGGATTTGCTTGGCCTTTTTCGCCACGATTTCCTTGGCCGTCTTGCGGCACAAGGTGGCGATTTGGCGCTCCAGGTTCCGGACTCCGGATTCGCGGGTATACTCGCGGATCAGTCTCCGGACGGCCCCTTCCGAAATGGTCAGGTTGCCGCGGTCCAGTCCGTGTTCCTTAAGCTGCTTCGGAATCAGGTGCCGGACCGCGATCTGCACCTTCTCTTCCTCCGTGTAACCGGAGATGTAGATGACCTCCATCCGGTCCATCAGCGGCCTCGGTATGTTGTACGCCAGGTTGGCCGTCGTAATGAACATCACGTTCGACAAATCAAACGGCACCTCAACATAGTGGTCGGAAAACGCGTTGTTCTGCTCGGGATCGAGCACCTCCAGAAGCGCCGCCGACGGGTCGCCCCGAAAGTCCACGCTCATCTTGTCGACCTCATCGAGCAGGAAGACCGGGTTCTTGGAACCGGCGGTCCGCATGCCCTGAATGATCCGGCCCGGCAGGGCGCCCACATAGGTGCGCCGGTGCCCGCGAATCTCAGCCTCGTCGCGCACCCCGCCCAGCGAGATCCGCACGAACTTGCGCTCCAGTGCCCGGGCGATGGATTTGCCCAGGGAGGTCTTGCCGACACCCGGCGGACCCACGAAGCACAGGATCGGCCCCTTCATCTTCTTAGCCAGTTTGCGGATGGCCAGGTACTCGATGATCCGGTCCTTCACTTTGTCGAGCCCGTAGTGGTCCTCGTCCAGGATGTGCTGGGCACTGTTGATGTCCAGCCGGTCCCGGGTGCCCTTGGTCCACGGCAGAGCCAGCAGCCAGTCCAGATAGTTGCGCACCACCGTGGCCTCGGCGGCCATCGGCGGCATCTTCTCCAGGCGTTCGACTTCCTTGAGCGCTTTCTCCTCGACTTCCTTGGGGAGCTTGGCCTCGGCAATCTTCTCGCGGTATTCCTCGCCTTCCGCCACCCGCTCGTCTTTTTCGCCCAGTTCGCGCTGAATGGCCTTCATCTGCTCGCGCAGGTAGTATTCCTTCTGCGTCTTCTCCATCTGCTTCCGGACCCGCACGTTGATCCGCCGTTCCAACTCCACGATCTCCAGTTCCTTGGCCAGCAAAGCGCAAAGATTCTCCAACCGGTCCGCAATCCTGACCGATTCGAGCACACTCTGTTTGTCCTCAATCCGCAGGGGCAGGTGAGACACCACGATATCGCTCAACCGGCCGGGATCCTCGATGTTGACCACAGAAACGACCGTTTCCGGCGGAATGCGTTTGGACAGTTTGACATACTGCTCAAACTGGTACACCAGGTGACGCATAAGCGCCTCCAGCTCCGCCGTCTTCTGGAACTGTTCCAGGTATTGGTCGACTTCCACCAAAAAATACGGATCGGCGGCGGCGAATTTTACGATCTTGGCCCGGCCGATGCCTTCGACCAGCACCCGGATGGTGCCGCCGGGCAGCTTGAGCAATTGCTTTACCTCGGCGACCGTACCCACCTCGTAAATATCGTCTACGCCCGGGTCATCGGTTTGCGCTTCTTTCTGCGTGGCCAAAAAAATATGCCGTTCCTGGATCATGGCCTCCTCTATGGCCTTGACCGATTTATCACGGCCGACGTCAAGATGAATCACCATATATGGGAAAACCAGGATCCCACGCAGCGGGAGCAGGGGTAATACCCTTCTGACCGAATCCAAAGGCGCACCTCCTTGTCCTGAACTACTGCTACTACATACCAGCGATATAACTAGTCATTTAGACTATTATATATTAACACACCCCGCGAGTGCCCCGCTAATAGCAATCCTTGTAAAGCCCCGGGGGCGGGACACATGACAGTATAGCAGATGGACAAGGACAACGTCCAACAGCAAAAAAGCCCCCGGAGGGGCGTGTCGAATGCCGGCCATGGGGACTCTCCGTCTGAAGGGATGCAAGTAGAGCGGCTGTTTAAGCGTGCCTGCGCGAACGGGGCGGATTTCGGCGCCGCCTGAAGCGGGCCGGTTCACTCCTTGCGGCGGACAGACCGGCCGGAGACGATGCTCCGGCACACGCTAGAGCCCGGCGGGAATTGACCCGATCCGGTCGGTGAACCCGCCGCCGGCCGCCGCCTCCAGGGGCTGTATCAGGGCCCCGGCCAATACTTCACTCAGGTGGGCCACCGGGACCACTTCAGTCTCTCCGTAGGTGCGATAGAGTTCCTGGAAGTTCTCCGCGGGGATGAACACCCGTTTCGCGCCGGCCTTGGCCGCCGCTTCAATCTTCGCCACCACCCCGCCCACCGGTTTCACCAGGCCCCGGATGGACACTTCCCCGGTCATGGCCACTTCGTTCGAGACGGGCACCCGGTACACGGCCGAGCAGATGGCCGTCGCCACCGCCACCCCGGCGGAAGGGCCGTCCACCGGCATCCCGCCCGGGAAATTGATATGGAGGCAATAGTCCTCCGGATTGAATTGGACCACCGGTTTCAGGGCGGTGAGCACGTTTTCCACCGCGCTCTTGGCCAGGCTCTTGCGGCGGATCACCCTCCCCCCGCCATTCAGTTCCTCTTCGTCCACCAGCCCGGTGATGATGAGCTTCCCGGTGCCCCTCTTGACCGGCGTCGCCGTGGCCTCGATCTCCAGCATCATCCCCGCGTTCGGGCCGTACACCGCCAGCCCGTTCACCCGGCCGACCGCCGGCTTTTCCGGGATGCTCCGCTCGGGGCGCGGCGCGTACTGACCGCTGTGAACCACCCATTCCACGTCCGCCACCGAAATGCGTTCCCGGGCTTCGGCCAGCACCAGTCCGGCCGCCAGCTGGACAATGTTGACCGCCTCCCGGCCGTTGGTGGCGTATTTGGTGATCACCTTCAACACCGGCGCCTCCAGAGGGAACCCGATCCGGGACCCGGCATTGGCCGCAATCCGCCCCACCTGTTCCGGCACCAGCGGACGGAAGAAAATCTCCAGGCAGCGCGAGCGCAGGGCCGGTGAAATGTTCTCCGGCATGCGGGTGGTGGCCCCCACCAGGCGGAAATCCGCGGGGAGGCCGTTCTGAAAGATGTCGTGAATGTGTTGCGGCACCTGGGTGTCGTCCGGATTGTAGTAGGAACTCTCCAGGATTACCTTGCGGTCCTCGAGCACCTTCAAAAGCTTGTTCATCTGGACCGGGTGCAACTCACCGATTTCGTCAATGAACAGAATCCCGCCGTGCGCCCTGGTTACGGCCCCCGGTTTAGGCTGGGGCACACCGGCCATGCCCAGCGGACCCGCACCCTGATAGATGGGGTCGTGGACCGACCCGATCAGCGGGTCGGCAATGCCGCGCTCGTCAAAGCGGGCGGTCGTGGCGTCGATTTCGATAAAACGGGCTTCCTCGCCGAACGGAGAATGGGCGTTCCTGCGGGCCTCCTCCAGCACCAGGCGGGCGGCCGCCGTCTTGCCGATTCCCGGCGGGCCGTACACAATAACATGTTGCGGATTGGGGCCGCACAGCGCCGCCCTCAATGCTTTCAGCCCTTCCTCCTGCCCTACGATTTCGCTGAAGCAGGCCGGGCGGGTCTTCTCAGCCAGCGGCTCGGTCAGGGAAATAGAGCGCAACTTCCGGAGTTTCTCAATTTCGCTGCGGGAGCCCCTCTCCACGGCGACCTTTGAGCCTTGTTGCGCTTTGAGGAGATTCCAGAAATAAAGGCCGATAACCACGCCGAAGAACACTTGCAGCAGCAAAATCACACTGGAAAATCCCGGTCCGAATTCGCCCACGATCTGCCTCCCCTGTTCCGGCTTTTGATAGCTCTAGTATGGTTTAAGGGAGACATTTATAGTCACTAAAAGCAGAATTTTTTTCCTTGACCGCCAAAACAAAAAGGCCGCCCCTCATCAGGGCGGCCGGTGTTTTGCGGCTCTACAGAGCGCTTTCCTTTTTCTCGGCCGGTGTTTTGTGACTGTTACAGAGCGCTTTCCTTTTTCTTCTTGCTTCGTTCCACGGTGATGATCAGCGGGTTCTCCCGGTTCACGACCGTCTCCTTCGCGATGGTGCATTTGGCGACGTCTCCCCGGGACGGAATGTCATACATTACATTCAGCATGATTTCCTCCAGAATCGCCCTTAATCCCCGGGCTCCGGTGTTGCGCCGGATGGCTTCCTCGGCGACGGCCTGGAGCGCCTCTTCCTGGAATTCCAGGGCGACCCCGTCGATGTCGAAGAGCTTTTCGTACTGCTTAACCAGGGCGTTGCGCGGCTCGACCAGGATCCGGACCAGGTCCTCCTGGCTGAGTGGGTCAAGCGTCACGATGACCGGCAGGCGCCCGACAAACTCGGGGATCAGGCCGTACTTCAAGAGGTCCTGGGGCAGGATGTTCCGTAAGATGTCACCCAGCTTGCGGTCCCGTTTGAGCGTCAGTTCGGCCCCGAACCCCATGGTCTTTTTCGCCACCCGGCTCTGGATGATCTTGTCGATCCCCTCGAAGGCCCCCCCGCAGATAAACAGGATGTTGGTGGTATCCAGCTGGATGAACTCCTGGTGCGGGTGCTTGCGCCCGCCCTGCGGCGGCACGCTGGCCACCGTGCCCTCCAGGATCTTCAGCAGGGCCTGTTGCACGCCCTCGCCGGAAACGTCCCTGGTTATGGAGGGGTTTTCCGACTTGCGGGCGATCTTGTCGACCTCGTCGATATAGACAATGCCCTTCTCCGCCTTCTCCACATCGTAGTCGGCGGCCTGAATGAGCTTCAAAAGGATGTTCTCCACATCCTCGCCCACGTACCCGGCCTCGGTCAGTGAAGTGGCGTCGGCGATGGCAAAGGGAACATTCAAAAACCGCGCCAGCGTCTGCGCCAGCAAGGTCTTGCCGGAACCGGTCGGCCCGAGCATAACGATGTTGCTCTTTTGCAGCTCCACGTCCTCAAGCTTGCCACCCAGATTTATCCGCTTGTAATGGTTGTACACGGCCACGGAAAGGATCTTCTTGGAATACTCCTGGCCGATCACGTATTGGTCCAGGTAGTCCTTGATCTCGCGCGGCTTCGGGATATCGCGCAGCTCCAACCCCAGGTCCTCGCTCAGTTCCTCCTCGATGATCTCGTTGCACAGCTCAATGCACTCGTCGCAAATGTATACCCCGGGGCCGGCCACCAGCTTTTTGACCTGATCCTGCAGCTTGCCGCAAAACGAACATTTCAACTGGCCCTTTTCGTTAAACATCGTCCCACACCTCTTCTACTTGGCCTTCTTGCGCACCGTGATCACTTCATCAATTATACCATATTCCCGAGCCTGTTCCGGAGACATGAAAAAGTCACGTTCGGTATCCCGTTCTATCTTTTCGACGGGCTGCCCGGTGTGTTTGGCCAGCAGTTCATTCAGCACCCGCTTGGTGCGCAGTATCTCCCGGGCGTGGATGTCGATCTCGGTAGCCTGACCCTGCACTCCACCCAGCGGCTGATGCATCATGATCCGGGCGAAAGGCAGTGCAAACCGCTTGCCGGGAGTGCCCGCCGCCAGCAGGAAAGCCCCGAAACTGGCCGCCTGGCCCAGACAGATGGTGGATACGTCGGGCCGGATGTACTGCATGGTGTCATAGACAGCCATCCCGGAAGTCACGAGGCCCCCTGGAGAGTTGACGTACAGATGGATGTCCTTGTCCGGGTCCTCGGCCTCCAGGAAAAGAAGCTGGGCGATGATCAGGTTCGCCACGTGGTCTTCTATGGGCCCCCCGATAAAGATGATCCGGTCCTTCAAAAGACGCGAATAGATGTCGTACGCCCTTTCCCCGCGGGCGGTCTGCTCGACCACGATCGGCACCAACGTACTCATCGGTCTACCTCCCACACAACATATGTTAATCGAAAGGCTGGTGATTTAACAAGGGGAAGTTTTCGCCTTATTTTTCGGCCCCTGTCGACTCCGGTCCCACAATTTCGGCACCGGCCAGCAAAAGGTCGACCGCTTTGTCGCGCCTGATCGCCGCCCGGATGGACTCCAGATCGTTACGCTCTTCCAGGATTTCCCTCAGCCGGTCCACCTCCAACCGGTAAAACCCAGCCATCTTGGCCAGTTCGGCATCCACCTCTTCCTCACTGGCTTCCAGACCCTCAACTTCGGCAATGCGGTCAATGACCAGCTCTTTCTTAAGGGATTCCTCGGCCTGCGGCCTCAAGTCGTCCAGCATCGACTCTTCAGCCTTGCCGACCAGTTTAAAGAAGTCCTCTTTAGTCATGGCTTGTTCGAACACCGGCCGCAGGGCTTCTTCCAGCAGGCTCTCCGCCCGGACGTCAACCATGCTCGCCGGAACATCCACTTCCGCGCCGGCCACCACCGTGGAAACCAAAGCGCTGCGCATATCGTACTCGGCTTTTTTCTGCGCGGCCTCCTCGAGTTTGTTTCTGGTGTCCGCCCGCAGGGCCTCCAAGGTGTCGTGCTCGCTCACGTCCTTGGCGAACTCGTCGTCCAAGTCCGCCAACTCCTTACGCTTGACCTCTTTGACCGTAACCGTGATCAGCGCTTTCTTTCCGGCCGTTTCCTTATTGGGAAAGTCCTCCGGGATGGAAAGGGGAACCTGACGGGTCTCCCCGGCCGCCATTCCCACCAGATGAGCGTCGAAATCCTTCGCTACGAAGCCTTTGCCCACCTCCACGGACCGGTCGGTGGCGGAGCCGCCCTCGAAAGGCTCCCCGTCGATGGCGCCCTCGTAGTCGATGGTGATGATGTCCCCCATCTCCACCGTGCCCGCTTCAACCGTCACCAGCCTGGCATAGCGGTTACGGAGCTTTTCAAGTTCTTCGTCGACCTCGTTGTCCGATACCGCGGCCACTCGTTTTTCCACCCTAAGATTCCTGTACTCCGCCAGCACCACTTCGGGCTTGACATCCACCTGAATCTTGAGAATGACCGGTTTGCCCTCCTCCAGTTGGACCACGTCAACCTCCGGTTGAGAAACCGGCTGGATACCGGTGTCCGAGACCGCCTCCAGGTAAGCCTTGGGGATCAACTGTTCCATGGCTTCTTCATACAGGGATTTCTTGCCGTAGAAACGCTCAAAGACCGGCCGCGGGGCCTTTCCGGGCCGAAAGCCGGGAATGTTCGCTTTGCGCACCAGCTTGCGGTAAGCCTGGTTTAAGACCTCATCAAGCCGCTCCGGCTCAACTTCCACCGCCAGTTCCACCCTGTTTTTTTCAATTTTCTCAGCCGATGCTTTCATCCTAATGGAATGCCTCCTCAAAAAATTCCGATGCCTGTTTTCCGGCTCGGATTCTTCCAATATTAAATATAACTCTTTCGGGTGTAAAGTTTACATAAAGCAAAACACCAGGGGGAACTCCCTAACCCTGGTAGGCAGAACATATTATAGCACGCCGGTTTCCCGAAAGGCAAGCAAGGAAATTGTTGACTCGTGGCGAAGGAGTGCTTTGGGGCATCATTCTATCCCCCAAGGGGTGTATTATGGCATTGGATTTTCGTGAAGGAGAACTGGTCATTTTCCTGGACCACCAAGAACGGAGCTTTGTGCAGCGGCTGCACCAGCAGGGAAAACTGCAGACCCACCGGGGATTTGTGCCTCACGCGGACGTCATCGGCAGCATGCCCGGGACAGCGTTCCTTACCACCAAGGGCAAGGAGTTGTTCGCCTTCCGGCCTACTCTGGTCGACTACACCATGACCATGCCGCGCAAGAGCGGAATCATCTATCCCAAGGATACGGCACACATCCTTCTCTGGGCCGACGTTCGCCCGGGCGGCAGAGTGGTTGCGGGCGGGGTGGGCAGCGGGGCACTGCTGCTGGCTCTGGCCGTCCAGGTGGGCGCTTCCGGCTTCGTATGGGGTTACGACGTCCGGCAGGATATGCTGGACTTCGCCGCCGCAAACCTGCGCCAGTTCATGGGTGACGGTGCGGCGAACACGGAATTGAAGCTGGGAGACGTATATGAGAACATCGCCGAACGGGACGTGGACAGTGTTATCCTGGACGTACCCGAGCCCTGGCAGGCTGTGGAGCAGTCCGCCCTGGCCCTGAAACCGGGTGGCATGGTCATCGCCTATGTGCCGACGATCAGGCAGGCCGAAAGCTTCACCGGCGCTCTGCGCAGCAGCAAACGATTCGGGCTGGTGCAGACGGTTGAGATACTGGTCCGCGACTGGCACATCCGGGACAAAAGCGTGCGGCCCAACCACCGGATGGTCGGCCACACCGGCTTTCTTACCATCGCCCGAAAAATCATCCGGCCCGACGGCGAAACCCTTATTGATGACCAGTCCACCGGCCCGGAAGGTGCGAATGGTGATTTTCCTAAAAACCCTTGATCCTGACGTGCCCGGTTTGGGCCAGCAGGCCGTCGATGGTTTTCTGCATCGCCGCCTCATAGCCTTTGGGTACGGCAATGTACAACGGAATCCAGGCTCCGTCCTTATCTTTGGCGGTTCCGAAAGCCTTTAACTTGTTCCTGGTACGCTCGGCATCAAACTTGTCCGCGGTTTTGGCTTCTCCGTTCGCATAGCGCCCCTCGGCGTTGAGGCCGATCAGGTCGGGCGCATAGCCCTGAACTGGAAAAGAGTCCACGCTGTGATAGCCGTCGCCCTGCATCCAAACCCGAAGCCGATCAATGAGATACGTCAAATCATGCCTGTCCATTCCCTGCATCCTTCCTTCCTGGCTGGTAGTAGTGCCTTCACCCTGAACGGTCCGTCAGTTGGCTATTCATGCCATCGCTCACTATATTCGCCGCATTGATGACAACTCCTTTTCTGCTACAATGAATCATACCCAGACTCAGCAGGCAACCACCATAAAATTAAGCCCTCCAAAATATATGGAGGGCCTTGGCGGCCGAATGGTTGAAGTCAAAACGCAGTTGCCGATTACATTGTGCCCTTGAAAGAGAAGAACAGGTAAGCCAAGAAACCGATCAGCACCACCGGGAGAATGTAGAAAAAGTTCTTCTTGATGAGATCCATTGTGATTACCTCCTTTCAAAGGATGACTGCCGATAACGATCCGCAACCGTCAGCCGGCCTGCTGCCGATCTCACCCCGCCAGTCTCTAGTGAATAAGTTTGTGCTCTAAGATTACAAGGTCGGGCGTGAAGAGAGCGTGAAATCAACGGACAAAAACAATCGCCCGGCTGACAAACCAGCCGGGCATCTGTTACCGGTATCTCGTTAAGGCGGCTTAAGCCTCCGCCGTTTTTGCTGATATCATGTTGGCATTCATTTCGGATTTTACGTGCCGGGCGTCGTAGCGGTCACCGATACTCAGAAAAAGCTGCCGGCTCCGGGCCAGGTGTTTTTTGGCCGCCGCCGCATCACCCCGGGCCCTGGCGATCAGTCCGTCCGCACGCGCCAGCCAAGGCGGAACCCAGTAGTCAGCCTCGTCGGCGGCCTCCTCGGCCCACCGGCGGCAGCGCTCGGCCCGTTCCACCTGGCCCTGGCGGGTGAGGGCCACAGCCCGGTGGCAATAGAACAGGGCCGCGCAGCCGGTCCAGTCCCGGGAACGAGCAAACCGCACTCCCAGCGTGGCCCACCGCGCTGCCTCACGGTCCATACCGGCCACCAACATCTGCTCCACGACGACCCGAATGGTGTAGGTGCTCATCGGCGGAGGCAGGTTGTAGAGACTTGACCGCAACCAGCCTTCCAGGTCCTTGAGAATGGACTTGCGATTCGCCGGCAACAGAAAAAGAGAGTTGAGATAGGACAACGGTTCCGGGTTGTATTCCCTAACCTCCGGCGGCGGCACGAGATTGGGCAGTTCCAGATACCGGTCCTGGTAATGGAGAACGATGATCAGGAGCGACCGGGCCATCGCTTCGGCCACTTTGACCTTGGGCCAAGGGGAAGGAACCAACTGACTGAGAGTTACCACTTCACGGAGAAAACGCTCAGCCGAACTGAGTTCTCCGGTCAGACAGGAGAGCACCCCGCGCTGGAGCAGGAACCAGAGCACATCCCGAGGATTTGAGAGCGACGGTAGGGCGCGGACCGCCCTTTCAAAAATCACGCGCGCCTCTCCCAGGCGGCCGCCCTGTCTAAGGCCGAGCCCCAAAATCAGCACCAAGTGAGCCTCTAGTTCAGGGTCTTTCAAATCCGCAATAACCGCCAACCCCTCCTGGGCCAGGGCAATGGCTTCGTTGTTCCGCCGGCACAGCCAGCTCGCTTCCGCAGCAAGGGCCAGCGAACGCCCCAGTTCGGCAAGAGGGCCAAAAATACGGTAGTAGGCCAAAGCCGGCCCAATATATTGCAGCGCCTCGTCCGCCTGCGACGTCAGTGGCGTTGAGAGCCAGAGCAGGGTCTGGCCAAGGACCAGGCGGGCTTTCGACTGCTCGGCGTCACTCCCGTACTTGCGGTAGATCTCAAAAGCCTTCACCAGGGCGGCCTTACCCCCGACGCTGTCACCCTGAGCGGCCACCGCCTGACCATAGTAAAGCAGCATGCGGGCGTTTAGGAGCGGTTCTTTCGAGAAACGGTCCAAGGACTCACTGCCCGGCTCCCGCCGAGTTATGTTCCTTCTGACGCGGCTTCTTTTCTTCCTGGCCGCACTCAGCCCCACCTCCTGGAATACCCGCTCGGTCGTTTCACTGGGGACAATGCCCAGTTCGACCTTCAACACCTGGCGGCAGTATTCATACTGCTCAACCACCCGAGCCGGCTGACCCATAGCGGCATAGAAGCGCATCAGTGCCTGGTGGGCAACTTCGTCCAGCGGGTCCACAGCGAGCCAACGGCGGGCATACGAGTAAGCGGCTTGATTCAAACCCGAGGCCGTCAATCGGTCCACCAGCGCTCGCAATACCGCGAGATGCAGGTCCGCCAAACGCCTGCGTTCGGCCAGGCACCAGTCCCCATCCAGGCCTTCCAAGAAGTCCCCGTGGTAGAGAGAAGCCGCCGTCATCAGGGAACCGGTCTCCGCCGACTCCCGTAATCCAAGGCGCGCCTTTTCCTCAAAAGCCCTGACGTCGACCCAGTAGCCTGGTCCGGTAACAACCCGCAGCATAGTCTGCTGTGTTTCCACAACACCGTCAGGCAGCCCCCCGCTCCTCAATGCTTGCCGCAAGCACTTTAAAGCCGTGCGCAGACTGCCGGAGGCGTGTGCCTCGTCAGCTTCGCCCCAAAGCATACCGCGCAACTCATCCCGACGAAGCCACTCACCCTGCCGCCAGAAAAGATACGCGGCCAAAAGCCGCACCTTGACCGTGGGCAGCACAACCTCACCGTGGGGGGCGAGCAGATGAAACCGTCCCAAGAGATAAACCTGGAGCACTCCCCAGTCAACTCACTAGCATAGTATTGCGCTCACTTTCACAAAGCATAGCACAAGTATCTTCCCTTGTACAGTATTGCTCCTGCGGGTCCGTGCTCTATTCCCGTACACTCTCTTCCAGTCCAGGCCCCGCTGTACTTCGCACTTCCAAAACGAAAAGGTCTCCGAATCGCTTCGGAGACCTCCAGCTTTCTTATTGGTGAGCCATGCTGGACTCGAACCAGCGACACCCTGATTAAAAGTCAGGTGCTCTACCATCTGAGCTAATGGCTCACACGGAACAAGTGTGATGCTCATCGCATCGTCCACTTCTTGAATTGGCTGGGGCGGCTGGATTCGAACCAACGAATGGCGGATCCAAAGTCCGCTGCCTTACCAGTTTGGCTACGCCCCAATATCATCTGGGGTGGGCGATGGGTTTCGAACCCACGGCCTCCAGATCCACAGTCTGGCGCTCTGACCGACTGAGCTACGCCCACCACAATCAGTTACTCTCTCAATCCGCAAGCTTTAGTATAGCAAATCGCCCTATGATCGTCAATTGCGGGGCAGGCGATTCTGGCGGTCTCCAGGCCGATGTCAACGGCCAGTGAAAATGTCACCTTAGAACACGCTAATTTGGCCTGAGAAAATGTCACCCCTTAAGATCGTTAAAGTGGCCTGAGAAAATGTCACCCCCTGAAACCGTGCTCCAAGTATACAC
>JBFLXL010000016.1 GCA_040757205.1 Bacillota bacterium | reverse complement strand
CACGGTTTCAGGGGGTGACATTTTCTCAGGCCACTTTAACGATCTTAAGGGGTGACATTTTCTCAGGCCAAATTAGCGTGTTCTAAGGTGACATTTTCACTGGCCGTTGACAGGAATCCCGGAAAATTGCAGGGCTGACGCGTGAAAAACAACTGCAAACCGCTATTTTCAGGAGTTTATTAGGAAAATAGCGCGGAAAAGTTTTTGCTTCAAATCCCTGAAAGCCCTGAAATACCTGACGTTTAAAAGGCGTGCGTCAGCCCTGGGAAAATTGCAGGGCTGACGCACGCCCCGTTCTTAAATCCGTCATGGAAAATCGGGATCTTGTCCCGCTAACGGGCGAAGACGCTAACGGGCGAAGATATGATTGCCGATAATGATCAGTTGGATCCGGCCCCATACCCACGGGTTTGGGTTCTTGCGCGGATTCCAGAAGTACAGCGCCCCGCCGGTCGGGTCCTCGCCGCTCGCCGCCGCCCGGGCGGCTTGCACGGAATCCTCGGTGGGAGTCCGGTTGATAAGCCCGTTTGCTACCACGCAGAAGGCGCGCGGCTGGTAAATGACCCCCCGCACCGAGTCCGGAAACTTGTCGTGCTTCATCCGGTTCAGGACGACCGCGCCCACGGCCACCTTACCCTTGTACGGTTCGTTGGCGGCCTCGCCTTCGATCACGTGAGCGATCAAGCGGATTTCCCCGTCTGTAAACCCGTGATCTAAAGCCTCTTTGTCAGCGGCTTCTTTCGCGACGACGCCGGGTGGCGGTGATTCCGCGCCGGCCGGGCGGCCGCCGGTCAGTCCCAGAGCGAGAGAAAACAGGACCATAATCAGCGTGTACGCCCCGATTGCCGCCGGAACCTGTTTTTGTCCAAAGGCACGCAAATAGTCAACAACCACCACGTTACCACTCCCTTTCAGTGTTAAACGGGGTACTGTGAAGTATATAAGCGATGTTTCGGCTGGTCAATGGCACGGGGTGGCAGGCAAGCGCCGTGGAAAGAGGTCCCATGGCTGAAAAGCCTGGAAGATCACAGGCATACCTTGCTGGGCGCTTCTTCCAGTCGGTGTTCCTGGTAATTTCGGGAAGCGCAAAAAAGCGCCGGTTGAACACTGAATCAGGCCGGCCGCTTTTTCAAAACCAAGATCCTGGATCCCTGGTCTTTTTCCCTTGACCGGGCGGATCAGGCCGTTTGCCCGTCCTGAGGCTGGTTTTTCCCGGTTCTGCCCGTCAGATCCTGGGCATAATCGCTTGACACCAGGTAGAGGTTGACCCACAGAACGTGTTCATTCGGTTTTCCGGACAACTCGGCGGACAGGTCGCGAAACCTCTTCCCGACCCGGTCCTTGAAGGCCGAGAAATCGGTGAGCAGTTCAATGATGTCCCGGTGGTTGTAGGTCACTCCTTCGCGCAAATGCCTGGCCATGAATTCCACCTCCAAACCATATTATAACGCGAACACCAGATATTGTTAATACCCGGGCTCAAAATAATAGGCCGTTTATTCAAACGGCCTATCAGGGGTGCTTATGTCCAGCTGCTGACCTGCGGCGTGGTGTTTACCGGAATTCAGATTTGGCCGCTCGCCGCCGGATTCAGATAATTGGAAGGCGCGGTCCAGTAGCTGCCCACGTTCGTCGGGTTCTGCAGGTGGTTGGCGCCGGTCCGGTAGCCGGACTGCAAGGCGGTGTAATTGCCCAAATTGCCGATATTTCCGATATTGCTCAGGTTACCCATGTTACTCATCATCGGGCTGAAAGCCTGGGCGCCGTACTGGTTCGCGCCGAAGTTGCCGATGTTCATGCCCGCACTGTACTGTCCCATGCCCAGGTTTTGGGCATACGCGCCGGTGCCGTACTGCGGCATATTGAACCCGCCGCCGAACTGAGCCGTACCGGTTTGCGCGGTGTAGGGCTGCTGCTGCGTGAACTGGGTGGTATAAGGCTGCTGGTATTGCTGGGTGAACTGACCGGTGTAGGGCTGTTGCTGGGTGAATTGGGCCCCGGCGGCCTGCATGCCGGCACCGTACTGCTGGGTGATCCCCGACACCTGGTTCAAGCTGTTGCTCAGGCTGCTGCAAATCTGCTGAATCCGCTGCAGCTGCTGGGAGGCGTTACTCTCCAGTTGCTGGAGCCGCCGCAGCTCCATCGCGTTGCTCTGCTCCTGCTGGGAAAGCTGGCTGGCCATCTGCAGGATGTTGTTCAGGTCCTGCCTGAGGTGGTTCAACTGCCACTGTAAGTTTTGAGCGTGGTGGGTCATGTGTTGAGTTGCCTCCTTGTGTAAGTGGGTTTTTCTTATTGTGTGCTTTATTACCAATTTCATTCCCGTATCATGCTGGGAAAACAGGGAAATCAAGGTCTTTTCGGGTTGTTGTAGTTTTCTAGGGGATTGTGGGTTTTATCCTTTGCGGGCAAAATTGGCGAAGGCCAGTGCCGCCGGGAAAAGAGGGCGGTCCTTGGCTGAAAGGAGACAGCGGGAGAAGTTCGACGTCCACTCGGCTCCGGACTGCACCAGACGGCTTGTTTCCAGTTCCGGTGCGGCCAGAGCGGCGGGAACGAACGCGAGACCGGTGCCGGCGGCGGCCAGGTTCCGGATGGCGCCCCAGTCCGGCACCTCCAGCGTTTTCGGCTGGAGGCCGTACTCCTGCAAGAAGGAACTGACCGCCTCCCGCACACCCGAACCGCACGGCGGCCAGAGGATGGTCTGTCGGCTCAAAGCGGCGTAATCGGGCGGGGGTTTTTTAGTCCAGGGGTGGTCCGGCGCCGAAACCAAGATCAGGGTGTCACCCAGCACAAATTCAATGTGCAGCCCGGGCCGGACGTCCGGGCCGGCCAGCGCCAGGTCCAGTGCCCCTTCGGCGAGCAGTTGCTGGACGCGCCTGCTTGGCGCCACCGTCAGCCGCACTTCGATTTTCGGATAGAACGCCTGAAACTGTTTTAACGTCGAACGGAGGGCGTGCCCGGCCGCGGAAGCGGCCAAACCCAGGCGCACCTGCCCCCGTTCGAGGTGGCGCAGCCCGTCCATCGTGCGCCGGGCTTCGGCGGCCAGGTGCACGATCTGGTCGGCGTATTCATAGAGGCTCCGGCCGGCGTCGGTGAACTGCACCCGGCGCCCCCGCCGGTCGAACAGGCGCAAACCCAGGACATCTTCCAAGTTTTTGACCTGGCGGGACACGGCCGGCTGGCTCAAGGCCAGTTCCTCAGCGGCGCGGGAGTAACTCAGGTGCCGGGCGACCGTGTGGAAGACACGCAGCTGGGACAGGGGAATATCGTCCATCATTAAGCCCCCTCATAACCATGAGTCCCCTCATAACCATTACACATAAAACATATGCAAACTATGCATTTGTCTAATACTAACTCCCGTGATACCCTGATGGCAACCACCTTTGAACGGAGAAACCGAACATGACGGTGAACTACCCGAACTTCCGGCTGACTTCCTACTCTCCGGGTTCCGGCTGAGCGTGCAAGATCGGGCATTCCGATCTGGCGCACTTGTTGCGCTGCCTGCCGCCCCTGGTTGATCCCCGCATCCTGGCCGGCCGGGAGGATGACGCCGCCGTCTACCGGGTGAGCCCGGAGCTGGCCCTGATCCAGACCGTGGACTACATCACCCCGGTGGTCGATGACCCGTACACCTTCGGTCAGGTGGCGGCCGCCAACGCTCTGAGCGACATTTACGCCATGGGCGGCCGTCCGGTGATCGCCCTCAATATCGTGGGGTTCCCCAGCCAGAGCATTCCCCTCGGGATTTTGGAAGAGATTCTGCGCGGCGGTGCCGACAAGGCGGCCGAGGCCGGTGTCGCCATCGCCGGGGGGCATTCCATCACCGATCACGCTCCCAAGTACGGCCTTTGTGTCACCGGCTTCGCCCATCCCGAACGCCTCGTGTTCCGGCGCGGGGCGCGGACCGGCGATTTCCTGGTCCTCACCAAGCCGCTCGGGACCGGCGTTATCGCCACCGGCATCGACCGGCGGCTGGTGGACGCCGGCCTGGAGACCCTGGCGGTGCGTCACATGACCGCGCTCAACCGGGAGGCGGCCGAAGTCATGCTGCGGGTCGGTGTGCACGCCTGTACGGACGTGACTGGGTTCGGGCTTCTCGGGCACCTGTGGGAAATGGCGGCGGCGAGCGGGGTGGGGGTTGAGGTGGAGGCTTCCCGGGTACCGGTGATTCCCAGAGTTTTGGAGTTGGTGCGGGCCGGGGCGGTGGCCGGCGGGGTCCACGGCAACTACCGCTTTGCCCGTGAGCGCTACCGGTGGGCGCCGGCGCTCCCCGAGGAAACGCGGCTGGTCCTGTGCGACCCCCAGACTTCCGGCGGGCTGCTGATGGCGGTGGGGCCGGAGAAAACGGAGGCGCTTTTGGCCGCCTTGCGCGGCGCTGCGGGGGCCGGGGAATCAGCCGTGATCGGCAGAGTGGTGGACGATCCCGGCTCGTTCGAGGTGCTTTCCTAAAAGACAACCATGCCGCTCTAGCGGCACCAGCGGAAGGATGAAAATACCCCTCACCCTGACCCTCTCCCAGAGGGAGAGGGGATTTTCAGGGTAGTCCCTCACGACGATTCATCGTCGCTCAGTCTGCGGAGAAGTCGTGGTGTAACAAGGGAGGAAGCGGAATGATGGCTCCCGGTGGCCGCGAGCGTGAGGACATATTTCTGGAGGTAGGTTTGGGCCTTTGTCCGGAGTGCCGGAGGCTGGTGCACGCCGACGTCCTGGTCCGGGGGCGGCGGGTTTACCTGCGCAAGTGGTGCCCCGAGCACGGCCACTCCGAGGCGCTGGCGTCGAGCGACATCGATCACTACCGGTACAGCCTGAAATACAACAAACCCGGTACCCTCCCCCGCCGCTTCCATAGTCGGGTTGAGCAGGGCTGCCCGCAGGACTGCGGCCTTTGCCCCGACCACCAGCAGCATACCTGCCTGGCAATCATCGACGTGACGCAGGCGTGCGACTTGAAGTGCCCGGCCTGTCTGGCCGACGCCGGGGGGTCCGGCTTTTTGACCGTCGAGCAGGTGGGCCGGATGCTGGACGTCTACCGGGAGAGCGAGGGCAACCCGGACGTGCTCCAGTTCAGCGGCGGTGAGCCGGCGCTGCACCCGCAGCTCTTCGAGCTGTTGGCGATGGCCCGGGACAAAGGCATCCGGCTGGTGCAGCTGAACACCAACGGGCTGCGCATCGCCCGGGACGACGCCTTCCTGGCGCGTCTGGCCGAGTTTGGGCCGTCGGTTTACCTGCAGTTCGACGGGCTGTCGGCGGACGTCTACCGGCGGATCCGGGGGGCCGACCTTTTGGCCGACAAGCTCCGGGCCGTGGAGCGCTTGAGTGCCCGCGGCATTCCGATCGTCCTTTCGGCCACCGTGGTCCGGGGGGTGAACGACGGTGAACTGGGCGGCTTGATGCGCTTTGCGCTGCAAAACGTGCGCATCCGCGGCCTGATGTTCCAGCCGGTGGCCCAGGTCGGGCGCCACCGGCTCGAGTTTGACCCGCTGGACCGGGTTACTCTCCCCGATATTCTTGACGGTTTGGAGCGGCAGACCGGGGGTGAGCTGACCCGGGCCGATTTCGTGCCGGTCCCCTGCCCCTACCCGACCTGCTTCGCCTTGACTTACGTGTATACCGGGGGCGAGCGGCTGACCACGGCGCCCCGGCTGGTGAACGTGGACGACTACCTGGACTACTTCAAGAACCGGATCATTACCGACCTTTCGCCCCTGACCCAGACTTCCCTGGAAGGACTCTGGTCGGCCGGGGCCGTGCCCGGGACGGACGAGTCCCTGAAAAGCCTGGCCTCCTGCTGTGGGATTTCGCTGGAGGACCTCGAAGGGCTCCGCGACCGGATCACCATGATCGGGGTGCACGCCTTTATGGACATCCACAACTTCGAACTGAAGCGGGCGCGCAAGTGCTGCGTCCACCAGCTCCTGCCGGACGGCGGGCTGGTGCCCTTTTGTGTGTACAACGTGTTGAAGCGAGGTGGTTAACGGGTGAGTGAAAATGTCAAGTGTGCCTGCGTTGATTTCTACCAAAACGACGTCGTCCGCCTGCTCCTGGGACGGAGTTTTCACCCCGGAGGGCTTGACCTGACCCGGCGGCTGGGGGAGGCGCTGGGCCTGGGGCCGGGGGATTTCTTGCTCGATGCGGCCTGCGGTGCGGGTGCCAGCGCCGTGTTTCTGGCGGGCGTTTTCGGCTGCCGGGTGTTGGGGGTGGACCTGGGCGCGGAGAACCTGGAACAGGCGCGCCGGCACGCAGCCGAGGCGGGGCTGGCCGACCGGGTGGAATTCCGGCAGGGCGACGCTGAGCGCCTGCCCCTGGAGGACGGCGCCTGCACGGCGGTGATTTCCGAGTGCTCCTTCTGCCTCTTTCCGGACAAGGAGGCGGCGGCCCGGGAGATGTTCCGGGTGCTTGCCGCCGGGGGGCGCGTCGGGCTGACCGACATGGTGGTGGACCGGGACCGGCTGCCCGAAGAAATGAGGGGGCTTTTATTCCGGGCGGCCTGCGTCGCCGACGCCCTCACCGCGGGCGGCTACCAGGCGGTGCTGGCCCGGGCCGGGTTCACCGGCCTGACCGCAACGGCGCATCCGGAGGCACTGCTCGCCCTGGCCGGCCAAATCCGGCAGCGGCTGCTCCTCGCCGAACTGGCCCGGGCCGTGGGCAAGCTCGACTTGAAAGGCCTGGACCTCAAACGCGGCAAGGAACTCCTGGCCCAGGCCGAGGAGCTGGTGCGCGGCGGGGTGTTGGGCTATGTCCTGATCACCGGGCGCAAAACCTAGGAGACCGCTGCAAAACTGCGCCTGGCTTTGTCAGGCTCGCCGTCCGGTGCTCACGTACCACCCAGTACGCTCCGCGCCGTCCGGCTTCGCCGCATCAAGCCATGCTTGTTTTTCGCGGCCTCTAGGAGACCGCCGTAATGCGGCGCTTAGCCGCCGGTGGGCCGAGGATGGTGTTGAAGAGATGAGTTCCACGAGGAAAATCGCGCGCGCGAAAATAGTGAGCGCGATCGCCCTGGCCTGGCTGGCCTCCAGTTTCTTCTACCCGATCTACGTCGAAGTGGGCGGGTCGGTGGTGAAACTGAACGGCAGCCCGGAATTGTACCTGATTCCGGCCTTCGCCGTCTGGCGGCTCGCGACCGAGCCCGACGCCTACCAGCGGATGCGGGTCAAGGTGATGGTGGGGCTGTTTTTCCTGTATTGGGTCTTCATTCCGATGTTCTACCCGCGCATGCCGCTTCTCGACGGCACCGGGGCCGAGTTCACCTTGAGCGTCCACATGGTCGGCGCCCTGCCCTTTTTCATCCTTTTCATAATGGTGGCCCTGGTCGGCAAGCGCGTGGACTGCGGTTGGAACTGCCCCTGCGTGTTCAGCCGTGAAACGGTGGGCTTCGCTTTCCGGGACGCCACGTTGAAAGGTGAATTCTGGTGGCGCCTGCGCCACCTTAAATGGATTCCTTTCGTAATCGTCTGGGCCTACTTCGTCTACATACTGGTCAATCCGGCCGAGGCTTATGAGCGCTACGGCCGGACGATCTACGACCTGATCCTGGTGGGCTATTACGCCAGCTTTCTGATTATCCCGTTCACCGGGCACCGCAGCTTCTGCCGCTGGGCCTGTCCGTGGGCGGCCACCTGGGGCGTGCTCAACGTGGCCGGCTTCTATAAGATCAAGGCCGACGCCGGCCGGTGCCGGGAGTGCGGTTTGTGTGAACAGAACTGCGACATGGGTGTGCCGGTCCGCAGGCTGATTCGGGAGAAGGGGGTGCTGCGCACGGCGGAATGCATGGGTTGCGGCCGGTGCGTAAACGCCTGCCCGCAGGGGGTGCTCAGTTTCCACGATGTCCGGGACACCATCCGCGGGTACAACCTGGGGTCGCGGGAGCGGCTGGTCCGGATGGCCGGCGGGCTCACCGTGGCCGGCCTGATCTTCCTGGAACCGGATTCGCCGTGGGGCTGGGTGGGCCTGGCCTTTTTCGCCACCGGGCTCTTCGGCTTCTGCCCCACGTACATCGCGGTCGGGGCCGCGGCCCGGAAGGCGCGCGGGATGTTCTTTCGCCAGTAGGAAAAAGGGGGACCGTGGAAAAAGGGGACTGTCCCCTTTTCTCCCCGGGGACTGTCCCCTTTTCCCGGACCAAACTTAACCCGGCCCGGTGGCGGCCTGATCGGGTTTGGCGGATACCTTAGAAAACAGGGGACTGAAAATAGGGGACTGTCCCCATTTTTGCAGGGAGGGATATGGGATGGTGCGTATCACCGTGTACTCGAACCGGCCGGCGGGTCTCCGCTGAAGGGGACTCTGTGCCTTGGCCGGTCAGGTCAAGGAGAAGTTCGAGACCCAGGTGGAGGTCGAAACCGTCTATAAGGGGTTTATGATGCTGGGCGGCGGGGACCTGCCCAAGCCCCCGAACATCGCCGTTGACGGGGAACTCCTGGGCGGCCAGGTCACTCTGGAACAGCTCGAGGAAGCGGTGCACCGGAGACTGGGCGGAGCCTGAAAGCACGTCATCAATGAAGCCGGGACGCGTGCCTCCGGGAGGCCGAGTCACGGCCGGAGTTCCGAGACCCGCGTGAAAAATTTTGTCACCAAAAGATCTTCGGAAATCCTCCGCCGTTTCTGGAGGGTGTTCCGAGACCCGCGTGCGAAATTTATTGCCTAAAGGGACTGGACGCACCGTCATCACCCAGGACTGGCGCATGCTTTAAAAACGCAAGTATATCAATGCTTACGAGGATCGTAGAAGGAAAACTTTTCGTGCTATTTTTATCAAGAAATTGCAAAGCACAAGGGTTTGTGAGCATTTTCGTGCGTCAGCTTTGGTTATCACGGGTCGTCTTTGCGCACCCGGGCCAGGTAAGCGCCCCCGGTGGGCTGGACCACCAGGTTTTTCACCGTTGGGTGGTGCGCCGCTGTTTCGAGCCGGTGGTTCAAGAATACCCACGGCGCGTCGGCGGCGATAAGCTCCTGAGCTTGGCGGTAAAGGCGTTCGCGCAGCGCCGCGTCGGTTACCTGCTGGGCCCGGCCGAGCAGCATGTCGACGTGCGGGTTTGAGTAGCGCGCCGCGTTGGTCCCGGCTTGAATCTGAGCACTGGCCAGCAGGGTGTAGAGGAAGTTGTCCGGGTCCCCGTTGTCCCCGACCCAGCCGAACACGAAGGCGTGCCCCTCCTGGCGGTGGATGGCGAGCTTGCAGATCTCCCACGGGTAGGCTTCCACCCGCACCTTGAAACCGGCCTGGGCGAGTTGTTCCGCCAGGAGGCGGGCCAATTTCTCCCCGCCCGCCGGGTTGTAGGGGCGCCGGTCCTGGTAGGTGATCAGCGTGATTTCCTCGCCGTTGTAGCCCTCTTTGTCCAGGAGCCGCCGGGCTTCGTCAAGGTTGTAGGCGTCTCGGTCCAGGGTGGGGTGATGGCCCAGGGTGCCGGGGGGCAGGGGCCCGGCGGCGGGCACGGCCCGGTCCGGAAAGAGGTAGTCCACGATGGCCTGCTGGTTTATCGCCAGGCTTGCCGCCCTCCGTACGTTCGGATTGTCAAACGGTTTTTTGTTGGTATAAAATGCTAGGTAACTCAGGTCCAATCCGGTTACCTGAGCGATGACCAGGCTGTCCGGGCCCCCGGCCGGCAGGGCGGCCCCGGTGTCTTCGGCCACGTCCACCCGGCCTTGGGCGAGTGCCCGCCATCGCTCGTCCGCATCCGGAATGGCCACGAACAGGACTTCCTTCATCTGCGGCGGCCCTTCCCGGTAGGCAGCGTTGGCCTTTATGGTGATCCGGGCCGATTCGATGGCGGCCGGCACGTAAGGGCCGGTGCCGATGGGCAGGCCATGGTCGAGGGAAGGGCGGACGACCGCCGCCGGGAGCATGGCCAGATTTCCGAGAAACGGGGCGTACGGGTGCTTCAGGTGGAAAATGACCATATGGCGGCCCTTGGTTTCCACTCGGGTCACGGGCCCGTATATAAAGGAAGCGTACGGTCCGGCGGTCTCGGGGTTGAGCTGCCGTTCCACGGCGTCTTTTACGGCGGCGGCGTCCAGCAGGGTGCCGTCGGCGAAAGTGGTGTCTTCCTGGAGAAAAAAGGTCCAGGTCCGGGCGTCGGGCGACACGTTCCAGTCCCGGGCCAGCGCGGGTTCAATTCCGGTCCCCCCTGGTTCGAAGCGCACCAAGCCCTCGTAGAGGTTGAGCAGCACGGCCGCCCCCGATTCGTCCGTAACGGCCGTGGGGTCCAGGGTGGCCGGGAACCGGGCCAGGGCGTAAGTCAGCCGGTCCTTTTTGGCGTTGTCCTCGAGTCGGCCGGCCAGGATGAACATGGCGGCCAGGATGAAACCCAGTCCCAGCAGGGCAAGCAGGCGTCGGCGCATGGCACACCTCCGTCGGCGTACTGGTCAAGATTTTGCTGCAGAAGTCGCAGGGTGCGCGCCGGGGCATCGGCGGAGGTCGCATTGGCATCTAACATATAGACAGCCGTACCGCATGCGGCATCACTTAGGATGAAAATCACCTAAACCGCCGCTCTGTATTTTCGGAGCAGTTCACTTCTTGGTGCGGACGGAGTGCCCCTTTAAGATAATGCCCCGGGTAAGCACACCCCCCTATGGTTGTTTCTTCAACGGAATATAGTCTGAGGTTAGTTCGGCGGCCTGGCAGGAAAATCCTGCCATAAATATAAAAATCAAACTCGGGTCATTGCTAACCCGGGAGGGGGAGGTTTCGTAAAGTGGAAGCCAGATTTGGTACGGCCGGCAACGGGGAGGCCTTCTACATGGCGGGCTACAAGTCGTCGCTGGAGGCGCCGGCCTGGCTCCGCGGCCTCGGCCTTTCAGCCTATGAGTACCAGTGTGTGCGCGGGGTCAATATCAGCGAGCGCACCGCCCGCGCGCTCGGCGAAAGGGCGGCTGAAAACGGCATCGCGCTCAGCATTCACGCGCCCTACTACATCAACCTGGCCGGCGAGGATCCGGTCCTGTTGGCCAAGAGCAAGAACCACCTGCTGAAATCGATGCGGGCGGCGCACTGGATGGGTGCCACCCGGGTGGTGTTTCACCCGGGGAGTGTGAAAGGCAGCCGAGAGGGCGCGCTGCGGCGGACTCAAGCCGCCCTCGAGGCGACACTGGACGAGGCGGCCCGCGAGGGGCTGGAAGGCGTTTGCGTCCTGCCGGAGACACTGGGGCGGTACAGCTACCTGGGCCTGCTGGGCGAGGTTCTGGAATTGTGCCGGGTGGCCCCGAACGTAATCCCCTGTGTCGACTTCGGGCACGTGCACGCCGTCACGGGCGGGCTGATGACGGACCGGGAGGCCTACGCGGCGGTGCTGGACCGGGTGGAGGCCGCGGTGGGCAAAGACGTGCTGCGCACGCTGCACATCCACTTCAGCCCGGTGGAGTTTACGAAAAAGGGGGAGCGGCGGCACCGCACCCTGGCGGACGCGGGTTTTGGTCCCGATTTCCGGCCCCTGGCCGAATTGATGGTGGAAAGGGAACTTACCCCAACCATCATCTGTGAGTCCAACGGTACCCAGTCCGAAGACGCCTGCGCCTACCGGGACATCTACCGGGAAGCACTAAGAAGGCAGAGAATGTAGAATTCAGAATTCAGAATCCAGGAGACAGGAGTCAGGAAGCGAGGGGGACAGGCACCTCTTCCCGAAGAACAGTTTGCACTTGCTGATGAAAGGCCGGCCGCCAGGAAAAGGAGCCAGTCCCCATCCTGCGGGTTTCGCCGGAAACAGCATTCCTCAACAAGAATTCCCGGCGGTTCTCAGCGGGGATGGTTTTCTTTTCCCGCCGGATTCTATATAATTATTCTCGTTGTGATTGCCCTATCTAAGTTGTGATTGCCCTATCTAATCTTGAGGAGAGAAGTGCATGCTGCCGACACCCACCAGGTACTTTGTTACCGCGGCCTGTGCCGAAGGGTCCACCGCCCTGAACGCTTTCGACAACGCGCTTCTGGCGGCCCGTATCGGCAACGTTAATTTGGTGCGCTTATCCAGCATTCTGCCGCCGAACGCCGTTTACGACTCCAATTTACAATTGCCCCCGGGCGCGCTGGTACCGACCGCCTACGGTTCCATCGTGTGCGACGTCGAGGGAGAGCTGATCGCCGCCGCCGCCGGGGTGATCGTCTCTCCGGACAGCATCGGCGTGATCATGGAATTCGGTGGCAAGTGCAGCCGCCAAGAGGCCCACGACATCGTCAGCAAGATGCTGGACGAAGCCTTTGCCCGGCGCGGGCTGACCGTGAAAGAAAAGAGAATCGCCGCCGTGGAGCACCGTGTGGAACGGGTGGGGTGCTGTCTGGCGGCTGTCCCGCTGTGGTACTGACAATGACTGTCTTCAAGGGAGTCGCTCACGACGATTCCTCGTCGCTCATACGGGGATGAAAATCCAAGATTCTATTTTTGGGGGGGAATCAGATTTGCATCTGTGGTTCACCGAAAAGCAAAATGACAACTTTGCCATCGGCTACCGGGTGAAGGAGACGCTCCACACAGAGACGACGCCGTTCCAGCACTTGGCGGTGTTGGATACCGTGCCCTTCGGGCGTACCCTGGTTCTGGACGGCATTGTGCAGACCTCGGTGGTGGACGAGTACGTCTACCACGAGATGATCACCCACGTTCCGCTGAACACCCACCCCGACCCGCGCCGGGTGCTGATCGTCGGCGGGGGTGACGGGGGCACCCTGCGCGAGGTGGCCAAGCACCCGGCGGTGGAAAAAGCCACCCTGGTCGAGATCGACGAGCGGGTGATCGCCGCCGCCAAGAAGTACCTGCCGGAACTCGCCTGCGGTTTCGATTCGCCCAAGGCCGAGGTCGTGATCGGGGACGGGATCAAGTACGTGGCGGAGCACAAAAACACCTTCGACCTGGTCATCGTCGACTCCACCGACCCGATCGGACCGGCGGTGGGTCTCTTCAGCCCGGAGTTCTACCGGTCGATTCACGACGCCTTGAGGGACGAGGGGCTGTTCGTGGCCCAGACCGAGTCGCCCTACTTCAACACGGACCTGATCCTCCGGATCTACCGGGACATCGCCGGGATCTTCCCGCTGGCCCGGACCTACTGGGCCTGCATCCCGACCTATCCCGGAGCCATGTGGAGCTTCACGATCGGCTCCAAGAAGCACGACCCCGCCCTGGTGGCGCCGGAGAAGATCCGGGAATACGGCACCCGTTACTACACGCCGGAGATACACCGCGCCGGTTTCGCCATGCCGCGCTTCCTGGCGGACCGCTTCCGTTAACGATGCGGGAGGTCGTCAAAGAACAGGACTTTCTGGCGGCCCGGTCTCCGTACGCCGAAGCGCGGGCGGTGATCGTCGGGGCTCCCCTGGACGCGACCGTGTCCTTCCGGCCGGGCACGCGGGGCGGGCCGGCGGCGATCCGGGCCATGTCCCACTGCCTGGAAGAATACAGCCTGGATCTTAAGCGCGACCTGCGCGAATTGGCCTTCCACGACCTGGGCGACGTCCTCCTGCCGCCCGGCGAGGTGGCCGCCGGCCTCGACCGCATTGAAACCGTCATCGCCCGGCTGCTCCACGATGGTAAAACCCCCCTCCTGCTCGGCGGCGAACACCTGGTGACCCTGCCCGCGGTCCGGGCGGCGGCCGCCCGGCACCCGGGACTGGTCGTCATTCAGTTCGACGCGCACGCCGACCTGCGCGACGACTACCTGGGAGCCGCCCTTTCCCACGCGACGGTGATGCGGCGCATCGGTGATTTCCTGGGCCGGCAAAACCTGTTTGGGTTCGGGATCCGGTCGGCGTGCGCGCCGGAGCTGGAAACGGCGCGGGAGAGCGGGGCCTTTTTCACCCACCGCGTGCTGCCGGGGCTGGTCGAGACGCTGTCCGCGCTGCGGGACCGCCCGGTCTACGTTTCGCTGGATATGGACGTCGTGGATCCGGCGTTCGCCCCCGGCGTGGGCACCCCCGAACCGGCCGGGGTAACGCCCCGGGAACTGCTGGACACCCTGGGACTCCTGCGGCAATTGCGCGTGATCGCCTGGGACGTGGTGGAGGTCAACCCCGCCGTCGACCCAGCGGGAATCACCGCCCTGCTGGCCGCCCGGGTGGTCCGCGACGCTCTTCTCGGGCTGGTTGAGGCGCACGCTTGAGGTTTTCTTCACAAATAGTCGGCGTTCCGGCAGGAACAAGGGATCGGATGGCGAATTACACGGTAGTGCTCATTCGCACGTATCCTTTTTCCGGGAGGGATGGCCCGTGGGCGTCCGGTTCCGTCTGTTCAAGGTCAACACCCCCCCTTGCCCCGCCTGCAAGTCCACCAACACGGCCAAGGGGCGCACGGTCAGGATTGCGGCCGGCCTGGGTCTGGCCATTATCGGCAGCCTGGTGGTCTACGTCGCCGGCTACATTTACCCCGTCGGACGCATCCTCATCCCGTTCCTGGTGGTGGCCGGCCTGATTATGGCCGTGATCCCGCCCCTCGCCAAATACTGCTGCCTGGACTGCGACGGCTACTGGAACGACGGGGACACCAAGGTCTGGCGCCCCCGGGACCCCGGGGTCTGAAAAGCCCGTGAGCAAGCCCCTCTTCGAGTTACGGTTCGGTTCAAACACGGACCCCGGAGAAACCGGGGCCTTTGCTTTCCCGTGCCGGGTTGTGCCGGCAATGCGGTGACAGTAGAGTACTGTTGAACGCAACGCGGTGGAGATGTACGAAGATAAAGGCTCCGGATAATCCGGAGCCTTTGGGATTTTCCCCGGTCGCCACCTATATTCTAGCCGGCGACCGACTTCTTGGCCCGCTCCCGTTGTACACCCAGAGCGAACTGGTAGAGGATGAACAGGCACAGCCCGGTGGCGGCGGTCATCATCAGAATTCCGGCCGCCGTGGTCCACGCGTAGACCTTCAAGAACTGCGCGTACCATTCCGGCCGGTTGAACACCTCAATGCACCAGTGGTACATCTTGTCCTTGGACTGGTAAATCGCCGGGAAGTCAACCTTCTTTAGACCCGCCTCCGCCAAGAGCGCTTCGAGTTCCTTCCTGTACGGCCGCGACAGGATGGAGGCGTACTGCCGGGTGGCCACCGAAGTGAAGGCGAAGATAACGGCGATCCCGAAGACCAAGCGGATGACCAGGCCGTACACGTACTTGGTGGTGATGGTGCCGAACTGGGCGCCGATGGCCGCGCCGACCAGCATGATCACAGCCGCGATCAGCTCGACCCCGCCCTTAAGGCTGTAGGTCAGGGTGCCGTACGCGCCGGAGAACGCCACCTCGAAGAGGTCGGTACCGACGGCGATCTTGGTCGGGAAGCCCACCAGGTAGATCAACGCGGGCACGCGGATCAGGCCGCCGCCGATGCCGAGGATGCCGGCCACCACGCCCACGACCCAGCCCACGAAGATGATCGACCAGATGGAGAAGGAGGTCTTGCTCACCTTGCAGTAGAAGCGGGGGGCGACGTCCAGAGTCTGGTGAATCCAGCGGGACCAGGGAGTGCCGACCACGTCCTTGATTTCCGCTCCTGCTTCCTTCTCCTTTTTCTTCTCCCGGGCATACTCGGTCAGGATGAAGACGGCCAGGAACGCCAGCAGTCCCATGTACATATAACGCACCACGTCTCCGGCCATACCGATCTGGGTAAGCCAGAAGAGGAACTGGGCGCCGACTTCAATGCCGGAAAATGTACCGAGCAGCATCACCAGAGCCACCATCGGGCTGACATGACCGAATTTCCAGTGCCGGAAGGTGGCCACGATCGACTTGCCCATGATGTGCGCCATGTCGGTGCCGACCGCGTAGATCATCGGGAAACCGAAAATGTTGAGGGCCGGGGTGACCAGCCAAGCGCCCCCGAGCCCGAAATAGCCGCCGACCACACCCACGGTGAAGCCGATCAGCAAAAGCGGCCACCAAGGCATTGTAACCCCACTTACGGGCATATACATTTCCACCGCGTTTCACCTCCGCTTTTATTAAACCTACAATATTACCCACTCATGACATTGCAGAGCGGTCACCAGAACGGAAAATTAGGTCTTGAGAAACCTCCCGGGGACTAGTGACCCTTGTCGCCTTTGATTTTGGCCAGTTCTTCCTCGCTGTACTCCTTCTTGTACTCACCAAGATCGATCTTAAGAATGCCCTTGATGACGAGGTCCGCAAGCCCGGCCAGCAGCAATCCCACTGCCGCCATGGTGATGATATTGACCACGGCGTACAACCACAGGTTATTCTGGCCCAGATAAGCGGTCCACGCAAAAAACTCCATCATACCGACGCTTCCCCCTTTCGTCTGCTGGAGGTTTAACCCCCGCCCGGCTTAAGTCCACCGGTGCCGATAATCCAAAACCAGTAACTAACGCTGGCGATGCAAAAACCGATTACGAAAATACGGACTATGGTCTGTACCATTCCGGGACACCTCCTCTTAGATTATGCGTTCACTTTCACATAAATCGGCCTGTTCCTTGACCTCACCCCCTGATCAAAGGTCTCGCTCAAGTGCAATATTTCACATTATTAATAGTGTAGAGCCCACCCGCACTGTTGTCAATAGTTGGTTGATATCTGAAAATTGCGAGTTTAAGGATGTCAAGGGCCGGTGTGTGTGCGTTATGCTTCCGTTGGGGACTTATGGTACACTGGTATCGGGCACTGCAGCGGAAAGCAAGGTGAGGAGGCGAAGAGATGTTTTTCAAGCGGTCCGGGTTCAAAAAGCACACGCTCAAGCGGGACGGTGAACCGGAACTCCAGTTCGCCGGCCGGTTGCTGGCCAGGGTGGATATCGGTATTTACGACAAGTTCCTGGGTGCCAAGCGGGCCCAAGAACAGATCGAGATATACACGACCAGCAGCGGGGAGTACGTGGTGGCCTTGTTCAAGAGATACGACTTCAACCGGGCCCTCGTCTGTCAATCGCCGGAGGCGGTCGCCGCCGTGCTGCGGGAGGAACCGGAACTCGGCCGGCTGAAGAAGCGGGCGCTCGAAGAGGCCGCCAAGAAGGATCCGTCTTTCGCGGCCCTGGCCGAAAGCTACCGGTGACGTTTTTGCCCGGGTTATCTCCTCAGGCGGGCCAGAGCAAGGCCGACCAGCGCGCCCAGGACCAGCACCAAGATGATGGGCACCAGGTCTATTTTTAGTACGAAAATGCCGTAGTAGAGCAGTATTGCCGTGAGAATCAGGGCGATTATCATCCGCGGGTTCATCCGATCACTCCTGTCCATCCACTAATAGTCTTGGCGCTTACTGGGACCAGGGGCGGACCCGCCTGGGCTCCGGCTCGTCGCCGGTGACTTCATACGGTTTGGCCGCCCATGCCGCTTGGTCGACCACCGTCTTTTGCCCGTAGGCCGCCGTCCGGTACATGTGGTACCTGGCCGTCCCCTCAAAGGGGTGCCTTTCCCTGACCAGGCCGTAGACCGCGCCGCCTTCTTTCCTGGTTCCGTAGACCACTGAACACTCACCTTTGACGACCACGGTCACCGGCCAGTACTCCCGGCCGTGCTGGTCGTTTTCGGCCTTCCCGATCTTCAGGACATAGACCTTGTCGACGGTTCCGTCTTCACCGTCGCGTACGCGGTACCCCGCGAAGTGAATGATCTGCACCGGCACCCGTTCCTTCAGCGAGGCCTCCACGGCCTGCTGCACTTGCTTCTCGGAGGGGCCTTGTTCGGCCTGGGTCCAGAGGAAATAGCCCCCGTAGGCGATAACTGTTAGAACGATCACGAGAAGCGCTCTTTGTATGTATTTCCACATTCAAAAATGCCTCCCCAGGTTAGTGTTGTGTCCCTCAAATGGCCGTTTCCGCGGCATTCAGCGCTGTTCTCGGCCGGGGCGGGGCACGACCCGCCGGCCGCCCCGCGCGTGCTGTGTGTAGTGATTACCCTGTCGGCCCTGAATGGTCGTCAACATATTTCGTCAGGTCGAACAACTGAAAAAGGTCCTCCTGGACACCGGTTCTCCGGGTCAGTTTTCGTTCTACCCGTCCGTGGGAGAAGCTCAGCACGATCTCACAGATATCGGACAGCTCCGCCTTCATTTCTACGTTATCCAGAGAGAGCCCCGCCTGCCGGACACGGTGCATCATCAGCTGCTGCACCAGGAGCGCCAGGACGCAGAGCAGGGTATACACCCGCACCTGCCCCTCGGTCCAATAGTGCGGGGGCCGGAAGGGCTGGGCCGCGGGGTCGTGGTAGCGCCGGAAATCCTCCTCCAAGCGGTCCTTTTCGAGATGGAATTCGAGCAACTCCCGGGTGCTTAAGCTGAGATTGTCGGAGAAGAGCATCGTCTTGCCCAAGGTGCGCAGTTTGTGCCGGTAGGCCTTCCGGTTCAGCCGGCAGTGCAGGACCTTGTGGCGTCTCCCCCCGACCTCGAGCTCAAAATAGCGGCCGTAGTCGCTGTCCTGAACAAGCTCACGGATCAGGCCCTCGATCTGGTCCTTGGGGAGGTGCTTGTTCTTGGCAAATAATGTCCGGACCTTGTCGTCCATTCTCTCTATTTCCCGGCGCAGTTCCCTTTTCTGACGGCGGTAAGCCCGCTCGTCGTAGACCACGGCCACCTGCACCGTGTCGGCGAACACCTGCGCCTCCGTACTGTAGACCGGCTTTCCGTCAATGGTTTCTTGGTACTTGGTGAGCGGCACCTTGCAGAGGGTGGGCCGGTTCGCCGGTTCCAGCCGCCCGGCGACCCAGGCGCGGCGCTGGTGGATCTTCTTCACGTTTTCCGGGGAGTTGTCTCCCCGGCTGACCATCGCGGTAAGCTCACCCTTGGGCCCGCCCAGGGCCGACAGCCGGTCGGCCAGCTCTTCCACGGCTCCGGTGAACAACCCCGGTTCCTGCGTTCGGCCGTAGAACAGCTTATGGAAGAGGGGCAGTTGGGCTTCCCTGGTCACCCCCAGGACCAGTCCCACCGGGCGTGGCAAGCCCCCGCGGGACAACCAGGGAAAGGCGTGGAGGCCGGTCATTTCGTATAGTACGGCATCCACGGCGACGTCGTACTTTTGGACGACCCGTTCCCAGATCTTCTGTTCGATCCGGGACACTCGTTCAGCGGTAAACGCGCAGTCCTGTTCGGCGGCCACGAGGTCGAAATTCTGCCAGAAGTTCTGACTGGTGAGCAGTCCGGGGTCGATATCCATGTGACGGGGCAGCGCCGTGCTCTCGAACCAGTCCCGCAAACCGCTGTGACCGGTGGCTGTGCAGAGCTTCTTCAGCACGCCGATCAGCATGTATCGGCCGGGTGTCAGCCCGTTCGGGGCCGGCGGCATCACCTCGTCGATCACTTGCGCGATGCCGGCCTCCCGGGCGATCTCCAGCGCGGCGCAGACCAGGCCGAATTCGAGCTTCGACAGGTCGTGCGGCAATTGCCCGGCGGTGCACTTCTTCAGCACTTCCTCCGCCGTGCCGAGGTATATGTCACGGGATTTTACCACGCTTTTTCCCGACCGCGGCCCCTTGCCCCGAGCCTCAGGGTCAACCTTGACCCGGAAAGTCTCGTGGTAGTAGTAGATGGGCCGGGGGCACCCCCCCGGCTGGCGCTTGACGATGCTGGCCAAAGGAACATCACCCCGCAAAACCATGGTCAAATGTTTCTTGTATCCATATTCACTACGAGCGGCGGATTTCCTGCCTGGGCTACTGTACACTACACTTAGATCAAGCGAGGTAAACCTGTAAGCCTTGACACATAAGGCGTGTAGCTATTTGCCGTCCTTTCTGGCATAAATTCCAATGACAAAAGTATTGACTTTCAGAAGGCATCTAATATAATAAACCCGAGGATAAGAGTTATTGTGAACGCAATAGCAATCACGCAAGAACCAGTTCGTTCAGCCGTACTTGGTACGCTCTTGGTCGACTGTATAATCGGGCAGGAATGTGAAGACAAGAACATTTTGGTCCGGTAAAAGAGAGTTGCCGGGAAGGCTTCCAGTTCCAGCAGCCCCGGCAGTGGTTGCGACAAACGGACTATCTTTAGGAGAGGAGGTGGGGATTCTTGGCGGCAGCGTTCTGGAAGTTTACGGTGGTCAGTGTCAGTGTGGTTTTTGTGGCCTACTGGGTCTGGTGCATTTTTACCGGTCAGGTGGTGGGCAAATAGCTTTTTGAAAGGAGACTTAAGACCATGCTCGAAGCCTTCTGGATCTGGACTACCGGCATGGCGGAGACCGCGCCGCTCCTCTTCGGATTGGTCGTGGTAGCCACTATGGCCTTGGTTGGACTGGCCTGCGCCCTCCTGGCGGACCTGTTGTTCGTTATCCTGCGGATTGACTTGGGAGCTTACAAAAAGGAGTACGAGGAAGGCGGGGGCCTGCACTAATCATTTTTGGTCTTAAACAAATGTTAATTAATTAGTGTACTTACTTAATCTGATTCGGTTGGGCAAACACATTTTTTAGTTTGCAAAAGTCGTGGAGCAATTTAAACCTTAATATTTCGGAGGTGTAGCCAGTGTACATGCCCATTTCGGGGGCGGAGATCTCCGTATGGCCCCTGGTGATGATCGGTTTTTGCGTAGGCGTCATCGGCGGTTACTTCGGCATCGGCGGTGCGTTCATGGTCACGCCGGCACTCAATATTTTCGGGTTCCCGATGGCGTTCGCCATCGGCACCGACATGGCGCACATCGCCGGCAAGTCGATTGTCGCCACTTTCCGCCACTGGCGTTTCGGACACGTGAGCATCATCATCGCCCTTCTAATGATTATCGGTACGTTCGCCGGGATTGAGGCGGGCGCTCAGACCATCAGGTGGTTGGACCGCCTGGGCATCACCGGACCCGTGGTGCGCTGGGTTTATATCGTCATCCTGGGCTTTTTGGCCATTTACATGTTCAGTGAGTACTTCAAGGCCATCAAAAAGGAACGGGAGACCGGCGTCAAGACCAAGGACGTTATAGGCACGCCCCTGTCCCGTTTCTTCCAGAAGGACGTCGCTGTGCCGCCGATCGTCACCTGCAAAGTGGCCGGCATCAGCATTTCCATCTGGGTGGTTATCTTCGTGGGCTGCCTGACCGGATACGTGGCCGGTTTCCTCGGGGTCGGCGGCGGCTTCCTGCGGGTGCCCGCGCTGCTGTACATCGTTGGCACGCCCACTAAAGTGGCCGTCGGCACCGACCTCTTCGAAGTCGCGATTTCCGGGGCTTACGGCGCCTTCACCTATGCGGCGAAGGGGGCGGTGGAACTGAAGGCCGCGGTGATCATGCTGCTCGGCGCGGCGTTCGGCGCCCAGTTCGGTACCCTGACCACCAAGTACGTGTACGGCCTCTTCATCCGGTTCCTTTTTGCGCTGACCATCGCGCTGGCCTGCTTATCGGTGGTCTTGCGCCAGATCGGATGGTTGTTTGAGCGCACCTACTTGTCCGCCTTGGAGGCGCACGCCATGGCGGCGGGTTATACCAAGGCCGCGGTTACGGCCCTCAAGACCGACAGGGAATATATGTACCAGATGCTCGTCACCGAGATGGGCCGGCCGGAGTGGTTCAGCGCCTTCACCAACTTCTACTGGTTGAGGTTGGCCAGCCAGTACCTGATGCTCGGCGCAGCGTTGGGCTTGAGCGCCTACATCCTGTACCTGTGCTTCAAGGGCATGGCCAAAGAGCGCCGCGAGAAGGCGTCGGCTTCGGCGGCCAAGTAGCCGGTTACCGAACAAGGCGGTTTTTTACGGTTCGGCGGGGGAGCGGCCGGCCTGAGCGGCGCTTCCCCCAGCCTCTATCAGCAGTTCAGGGCTTGTTTTTCGGGGCGGCCGACTTGAGGGGGAATACGCGTGAGTTCCATAAATCCGGTGGGTTCTTTGTTCACGTCGGCGGTGATGGGTTACTTGCGCCGGGGACTCCTGGCGCGGCCCGTGTGCCCGGACTGCGGTTCCAAGAACACGGCCACCGGCCGCTTGGTGAAACTGGGCGCCGGGTTCGGGGTGGGCATCGTCGGATCGATCCTCTGCTACCTGCTCGGCTTTTTCTACCCGCTGGGCCGGCTGATGATCCCCTTCCTGCTTTTCTTTGGTTTGCTGATGGCCGTCACCCCCAGCTTGGGCAAGTACTGTTGCATGGACTGTGACGCATACTGGAATCCGGAGACGCCGGAGACCATCTGGCGACCGCGGCCGCCTGGCATCTGATCCTAATTCTGCAAAACAGCATTGCCCCTTCATACCCACGACTTCCCCCGGGTTTCGGCCCGGGGACTTTTTTTTGCTCAAAAAACGCTTCAATGGACAATCACCTTCCTTCTGCCACCATTTTCGCGCCCCTTTTCGTCGATTGCGCCCCAATACGGCCCTTAATCAGGGCGATCTCTTTGTTGACCGCCGGGCAGGCCCGGAGATAGAGTGATAACGTGATAATCTAGCTATTTGTTTGCCTTGTGAAAGCAATATCAAATACATACCGTTGTATACGTTCTAATACCGGTGTTATGTGCGTATGTTCTGTCAATCATGTCAAAATGTGCTTGTCTCATTAAGATTTAATCGCCGGAAGGAAAAAGGCGCGCCGCATAGAACTCATAGGTGGTCTGATAAAGGCACCGGTCTTGAGTCGGGCTGACCGCGCCCGAGGGTCGTGGACGGGTATCCGATGCTTGATTTGGTTCCCCGGTGACGGTTGAGGCGGCTTGAACGGATGTTGACCGGCACCCGTCACTACCCATATTTCCGACCGGAGGTGATATGGCGGCACTTAATATCTGAAAGACCAACAACAAAGAGAAGTTACTCCCGGGAATCCTTGTTACCAAATTCTTAAGCTTAGGGAAGTGAGATCGTGGCCGCAGCGTTTTGGAAGTTCATGGTCGTGGGTGTGAGTGTTGCGTTTGTAGGCTACTGGGTCTGGTGCATTTTCACCGGTCAGGTAGTCGGGAAGTAGAACTGTAGAAAGGGGGACCAGTGATGCTGGAAAGCTTCTGGCTCTATACGACGGATCTGGCGACGGCCTCACCGCTGACCTTCGGCCTGATCACCGTCGTGACCATGGCCGGAGTCGGCCTGGCTTGTGCGATTCTGGCGGACCTTCTGTTTATGCTGTTGCGCATCGACCTCGGCAAATACTCCAAGGAGTACGAAGAAGGCGGCGGGCTTCATTAGTCAGATTCATTGCGACTGACTAATTGTTTTTTTAAGCACCTTACTTAGATAAAGTTAGGGAAAATTGGAGGGGTACAAAACTATGCACATGCCCATTTCCGGGGCGGAGATCTCGGTCTGGCCGTTAGTAATGATCGGTTTTTGCGTAGGCGTTATCGGCGGCTACTTCGGCATCGGCGGCGCCTTCATGGTCACGCCCGCCCTCAATATCTTCGGGTTCCCGATGGCGTACGCCATCGGCACCGACATGGCGCACGTGGCCGGCAAGTCGGTGGTGGCCACCTTCCGCCACTGGCGTTTCGGACACGTGAGCGTCATCATCGCCCTCCTGATGATCATCGGCACGTTTGCCGGGATCGAGGCGGGCGCCCAGATGATCAGATGGTTGACCCGCCTGGGCATCGCCGGACCCGTGGTGCGCTGGATCTATATCGTCATCCTGGGCTTTTTGGCCATCTACATGTTCAGCGAGTACTTCAAGGCCATCAAAAAGGAACGGGAAACCGGAGTCAAGTCGAAGGACATCGTCGGTACACCCCTGTCCCGCTTCTTCCAGAAGGACGTCGCTGTCCCGCCGATGATGCACTGCAAAGTCGCCAACATTACCATTTCCATCTGGGTGGTCATCTTCGTGGGCTGCCTGACCGGTTTCGTGGCCGGCGTCCTGGGCGTCGGCGGCGGCTTCCTGCGGGTGCCCGCGCTGATGTACATCATCGGCACGCCGACCAAGGTGGCCGTCGGTACAGACCTGTTCGAGGTTATGATTTCCGGTGCGTACGGCGCGTTCAGCTACTCGGCCAAGGGGGCCGTGGAACTGAAGGCCGCGGTGATCATGCTGCTCGGCGCGGCGTTCGGCGCCCAGTTCGGCACTCTGACCACCAAGTACGTGTACGGACTCTTCATCCGGTTCCTCTTCGCGCTGACCATCGCGCTGGCGTGCTTCTCGGTGATTTTGCGCCAGATCGCCTGGTTGTTTGAGCGCACGTACTGGTCGGCCCTGGAGGCGCACGCCCTGGCGGCGGGTTACGTCAAAGACGCTGTTCTGGCCCTCAAGTTCGATAGGGAACTCATGCACCAGATGCTGGTCACCGAGATGGGCCGGCCGGAGTGGTACAGCGCCTTCACCAGCTACTTCTGGCTGACCAAGGCCAGCCAGTACCTGATGCTCGGCTCGGCGCTGGGCTTGAGCCTCTACATCCTGTACCTGTGCTTCAAGGGTATGGCCAAGGAGCGCCGCGAGAAGGCGTCGGCTTCGGCGGCCAAGTAGCCGGTTACTGAATAAGGCGGGTTTTCTACGGTTCGGCGGGGGAGCGGCCGTCCGATTCGGTGCTTCCCCGCCCCTATCAGCAGTTCAGGGCTTGTTTTTCGGGGCGGCCGACTTGAGGGGGAATACGCGTGAATTCTATGAATCCCGTAGGTTCCGTGCTGGCGTCGGCGGTAATGGGCTATTTGCGCCGGGGGCTCTTGGCGCGGCCCGTGTGCCCGGACTGCGGTTCCAAGAATACGGCCACCGGCCGCTTGGTGAAACTGGGGGCCGGGTTCGGGGTGGGCATCGTCGGTTCCGTCCTCTGCTACCTGCTGGGGTTCTTTTACCCGCTGGGCCGGCTGATGATCCCCTTCCTGCTGCTGTTCGGGGTGCTGATGGCCGTCACCCCCAGCCTGGGCAAATACTGCTGCATGGACTGTGACGCGTACTGGAATCCGGAGACGCCGGAGACCATCTGGCGCCCGCGACCGCCGGGAATATAGCGGGTTTGCTGAATGTTGACTTTAGCCGTGGGTTTGTGTATACTTAGATTCGTCGGTGGAGCTGTGGTGTAGCCAGGTAAACATATCTGCCTGTCACGCAGAAGACCGCGGGTTCAAATCCCGTCAGCTCCGCCATCTACAATCGCCAAGGTAGCTCAGTTGGTAGAGCAGGGGACTGAAAATCCCCGTGCCGGCGGTTCGATTCCGTCCCTTGGCACCATCAAGGACAAAACATGCGGAAGTGGCTCAGTGGTAGAGCATCGCCTTGCCAAGGCGAGGGTCGTGGGTTCGAATCCCATCTTCCGCTCCAGAAGAAATAAACAGAAGCAGTCTGTTCGTATCTTTATTGAAACATCCTCTGAAGGGGCGTACGCCCGGATGAGGATGTTTCTCGTTCAGCGCCGTGTTTTGACGTGTGGGCCATTAGGAGATGCAGGAGCCGGGTGCGCGGCCGGCCGGTTAACCAAAAATTAAGGCCGGCTTAATCGTGTTTTAATCGTGCCTTAATGATGGCCGACTATCATTAGCGGTGAGAACCACTGTCTTTTGATGAGCGGTGATCAAATGCAGATCCTGGTGGTCGATGACGATCCGAAAATAAATGAGTTGATCCGGTACAGTCTGGAACGTTATCACTACAAGGTGATTACCGCTGCCGACGGCGTCGACGCGCTCGAACTGGCGCGCCGTTTGCGCCCCGACCTGATCATCCTGGACGTTATGCTCCCGGGCCTGGATGGCTATGAAATCTGCCGCGAGATCAGGCGCGACCCGAAGACGGCCGCTATCCCCATTGTAATGCTGAGCGCCAGGAGTCAGGAGATTGACAAGGTGCTGGCCTTTGAGTTAGGGGCGGACGACTACGTGACCAAGCCGTTCAGTCCCCGCGAATTGATCGCCCGGATAAAGGTGCACTGCCGGCGGGGGACCATCGCTGCCGAACCAGGGCCTTCGCCGGAGATCCGGGTCGGTGATCTGGCGGTGAACGTGGACCGGTTTGAGGTGTACCTGGCCGGCCGGGAAATCCGTCTGTCGCGCAAGGAGTTCAACTTGCTCCTGACGCTGATTTCCCATCCGGGCCGGGTCTTCACGCGGGACTGGCTCATGTCGGCGATCTGGGGCTACGACGATGCCGACGAAACACGGACGATCGACGTGCACATCCGCTATCTGCGCCGCAAGATCGAGCCCGATCCGGCCCGGCCGAAGTACATCGAAACCATCCGCGGGTTGGGTTACCGTTTTCGGAGTATCTCGGAAAAGGCGCCCGAACGCACCGACGGGCGGGGGTGACGCTCCTATGGTGTCTTACCGGCCCAAGATCGGCGCTTGTGGGGCATCCTGGCGCGGGAGTGATGCGTCTTTGTCCTCTCTTACCCGAAGTTGCCGACCAGGTAGTCCTCGGTGGTCTTTTCCCGCGGGTTGGTAAATACGTCGGCCGCCACTCCGTACTCGACCAGCCTGCCGTCGAGAAAGAACCCGAGGTGGTCCGAGATGCGCCGGGCCTGCCCCAGGGTGTCCCTGCCAGGATTATTTGTCAGTGATTGACGGGATAAGATGGCAGGGATAAGTAGTTGAGGGAGCGAAATGCAGAAATCAGGCCATAGACCTGGTTTTTTTATTTGTGGAGAGAAATAACCG